>CAYOLQ010000055.1:0-22854 GCA_964404825.1 uncultured Chitinophaga sp. | reverse complement strand
CGTTAATTAGAAGAATTGTGATAATAATCACTAATTGAGAAATGTGTTTTTTCATGATCCAAATGGTTTATACTACAAGAGATAAAAGATTCGGATTTGTACTGGTTCCCGGCCGGAAAAATGAATGTTAACCAACCTGTCCCATTGTGCAATCAGCGACTGACAAGGTTTGAATAAGCTTAAAAACGACGCCAGATATTCATTCAATTCAAGAACCCGAACAGCGATTTCGGAATCTCATTCATATAGCCGGATTAAAATTATCCAACGCCAGGAATGCATTCTTCATTCCCTTTAACTACATACTGGCTTTGTTCTGCACAAACTCAGCGGCAAAATCTTAAATTTTATTTTCGGAGAAATACATGTTATCGAAACTAACATATATAAATGGCTGACGCCGTGCCATTTCTATTGCAAAATATATGGCTAATGCTGATAAACTCTTAACATTTTCGGAGCATCAACCTGTCATCCGACCAGTAAAAAAAGTAAAGAATAGAGTCTTCTTTATCATCATCTATTATCCATAATAATTAATCCCAGTTATAATCCCAGTAACCCCGGAAAACCTCAAGCGGATCATCACCGGGATTCATTTTTACCCTGTCCGAATCCCTGAACTCTTTATAAAGGTCCAGGGGATCGGGAATCTGACGGTTTTTCCAGTACATCTTATCATACGCAATGATTTCATCGAAGGATCTTTTCCAATCTGCATAAACCGAATCAAACCATCGTTTATAGAGGATGCGCAGGGAATCGGCAACCTCCGGATGGATAGCGGAGACATCATGCAGTTCCGACGGATCTTCCTCCAGGTTGAAGAGCATAGGAGGGAGAGTAACCACGTTTTCATAGCCGGGCAATTCATAATCGATTGGCATTTCCCAGTGTTCATTGGTTTTTCCCCTGTTAAGAGAAATATTGTCACGGCTGTCTTTTTTCATCGTTTCCGGCACCCCGGGCCAATAAAGTTTCCACTTGCCTGCACGTATTGCAGCATTGCTGTGTGCAACGGGTGTGTACCTGTTCTTCTGAAAATATAAAAATCTGTCTGACATTGCTATCGTCTTTTCCTGTAGAAAAACCGGCATGAGATTTATTCCGTCCAGAGGAAGGGCCTTGTCAGGTGCGGGATCGCCTGTAAGGCTGTAAAGAGTTGGCAACCAGTCTATCCCGGTTACCGGTGCATCCACTTTAATACCGGGTTTGATGCTCCCCGGCCAGACAATGATCCCCGGAACTTTTATTCCCTCTTCCAGTACCTCACCACTTCCTCCAGCCAGGCCTGCCTTAAACCTGTCAAACTTACCAGTCATATTGCCACCGTGATCACTGGTAAAAACGATAATTGTCTTTTGTGTGAGATGAAGTTCATCAAGTTTTTCCATGATCCAGCCCAGCCCGGAATCCATTGCTTCGATCATAGCATACAACCTGACTACATCCTCGGAATAAGAACCATCGTTTTTAAGATTATATTTATGAATTAGTGAATCAGGAACCTTTCCTGCATTATGCGGAGAAATCTGGGAAATAAAAAGAAAAAAAGGATTGTTCTTATTTTCCTGAATAAAACGAACACTTTCCTGGCTGATTACATCAGGAAGGTATCGTCCATCAGATTTTTCATTAATTCCATTCCGCATCAGGTTCCAGTCTCTTAAATCCTGGTGTCCGTTTGCAAATCCATAAAAAAGATCGAAACCCCGGTTCTGTGGCAGGTACTTATTATTGTACGCACCATTCTGCCATTTCCCGATCAGGGCGGTTTTATATCCTGCGTTTTTAAAGTAATCGCCTATAGTTTTTTCAGAAAGTGCAATCCGGTCTATTCCCCTGTTGGAGGAAACATCAATTGCACCGGTCCTGTGATTGTACCTCCCCGTAAATACTGAACCTCTTGCAGAGGAGCATAAAGATGAAGTAGCATAACAGTTTGTTAATTTAATACCCTGTCGGGCAAGTTTATCTATTACCGGAGTTTCAATGTATGGATTATCATAGCAGGCCAGGTCACCAATTCCCATGTCATCGGCAAGAATAAATATAATGTTTGGTTTTTCAATATCAGGTTTACTAACACAACTTCCTGATAAAAAAACCATTGCAAAAAATACCAACAACAGAGTTTTAAATTTCATATTCCGGAAAATTCATTTTACTTTCTGGAACTTAATTGTTTGCATTCATATTGATATTTAATAAACAGGCAACTATTTTTTGAAATAATTAATTTTTCTTATCCCGTAAATATTCTTAAGAGTTTGTAGTCTTTCAGAAAATTCTGCAAAATCCTTTCTTTCAGGGTTCGTCCATGCAACTTCGGCCAGTGCTGCCAAACGGGGAAATAACATATATTCAGCAAGTTCAGGTGTTGCAATATATTCTGCCCACAGGCAGGCCTGTGCTCCCATTATCTGTTTTGCCTGTTGCTTGGAACAAAAAGAAGGAATAGGTTCAAAGGAATATGCTTTATCAAGACTGAGAACTTTTCCCCAGGCAACAGGTTCGGTTGAAGCAGTATCCTGGGGTGAATTAAAGTAACAATATTCATAGGGAGTTACAATTACAGGATGATTCCCTTTAACAGCTTCTTCCAGTGCGCTTTTATTACGGCTCCTCCAGTACATAATTGCTGCATCCTTTGGAGCTCCGCCTTCGGTAATTTCATCCCAACCTATGATTTTTTTTCCATTGGATTGAGCGAATTTTTGAATCTGCCTGATAAACCAACTTTGTAATTCATTCTCATCTTTCAATCCTAATTCCCGAATTTTTTCCTGAATTAAAGGATTAGCAATCCATTGGTCCTTTATTGCTTCATCTCCCCCAATATGAACATACTCACCCGGAAAAAGCTCAAATACCTCTGAAAGTACTTTTTCAAGAAAATAAAATGTAGTATCGAATGGATTGTACAGATAGGGTTTTATACCCCATGATGTGGCTACTTCCGTGGGCTCATCAGTACTACCCAGCCATGGATAGGCAGCTATTGCGGCCTGGGAATGACCGGGCAATTCGATTTCGGGTATTACCGTTATAAACCTTTCACCTGCATATTTTACAATTTCTTTTATATCTTCCTGTGTATAAAAACCTCCATATCTTTTACCGTCAAATCTCTGAGGCTTTTCTTTAGAATATGCTCCTATTAAAGTTTCATTTCGGTAAGCAGCCTTGGTTGTCAATTCCGGGAATTGTTTTATCTCAATACGCCAGCCCTGGTCATCAGTAAGATGCCAATGAAATGTATTGATTTTATGAAGGGCAAGATTGTCAAGAAGTTCTTTAATAAAGTCTGTTGAGAAAAAATGACGACTGCAATCAAGTAACATTCCCCGGTATGAAAAACGAGGCATATCAACAATTTCAGCGCACTTTACTGAAAGTTTATTTAGTGGCTTATTTGCCCAGGGGAGCATCTGGATTAAACTTTGCATACCATAAAATAATCCGGTTTGCGTACCTGCAATTATTTCAATGTGGTTCGGTGAAACATTAAGTATATAGCCCTCTTTTCCCAGGGAATCAATTGCCTGAATTTCAAATTCTATCCGATTTGATGCCTTTGCAGAGGGAGACACAATTTCAATCGAATAACCGGTTTGCCTTTTAATTTCCGAAGCAAGGAAGTTAGCAGTTTTTAATACTGTATCATTACTATGATTGCAGGCAATTGTGGTTTTCTTGTTTATATAATAAAAGCTCTCTTTTTCTACCACATAATTTGGAAGGGGAATTATGTTTACATCCTGTGAATATACATGTAATTCAATAATTGATAATGCCAGTGTTATGAAAATCAGTTTTTTCATCGTTATTAGAAATAGGTTATTCTTAAGTTAATGACCAAAATAATATCCTTAAAGTTTACTTTTAGATATGCAAAGTCCGGATCAAATTCTCCTGATATAGGATATAGTAAGGGATCACGTAAAAAGCTTCCGAAGTTAAATTTTCCCTGAAGAATTCCTGATCAGGTTTTCTCAATGCAATTAAATACCATGTCTTGAATTCACGCAAAAAATTAAGGTAAATAACGGATGTCAAACTTAAAAAAATTAACGGGCCAGGATGAAGTACTCTTTTCGTGTACTTTTGTTTCCATTATTGAATATCAGGTTACGCAAAATAAATGATTTTGATTATATCACTTTCATTTGCAAACAGTTTGAATCAATTCGATAATTTCCCAACCCGCTTAATTCCGTTTTTAAACTGATATTATTAGCGCATTACTTCTCTAGACATAATTTTAAAAACTGTTTCATTAGACCTATGATTTCCAATGATTTCTGTATTTAATAATGGATGATTATAT
Organism: uncultured Chitinophaga sp.; assembly: GCA_964404825.1. Taxonomy (GTDB): domain Bacteria; phylum Bacteroidota; class Bacteroidia; order Bacteroidales; genus JACJXF01. Next base: position 18,524 of record CAYOLQ010000055.1, on the reverse strand, counting down.
ATCCTGACCAATTTAACAGCACTTCTAGGCCTTAATTGTCCTGTTATGAGACTTCCGGTTTTCATCACTGCCGGACCAAATTGGTCAATATTCCCATTAAAACGACTCCATCCAAACTGACGGTAATTATCTCCGTCATTTACAATCCCATTTATTACAAATTGTACAATCCTGGAATTATTATCCAATGATATGCTCACAGAGTTATCGCCAAATGCCTTGATGATACCTGCATCGGAAACAAATTTGTAGACATTCTGCCCATCGGAAACCTTCATTCCAATTGCACCAAAGTCTTCTGTAGTAATCTGAATGGTCTTCCCCGACTGATCCCGAACGCTCAATATTTCCTGTCCAGGGCGCAGATCGCATATACTTGCAACTATATCAATAGTGAATCCCTGGGCATACTCAGTTTGCTTAAATGAGGGTACCTGAATTTCTTTTCCTGGTATAACTTCCTTCTCACCTGCGCTTAAAATAAGACCTTTTTTGCAAACTTCATTAATATCGAACTGTGACCATAATGTATTAAAAAAAGCAGCTGGTATCTCGTGGCATCTTCCGTGTTCCTTATTGGTTTCGGTAACCCAGTACCTGCCATCCTGTTCAACCAGGTCGGGATAACTCATTCTGATTGCAGGATCTTCTTCATAAATAAGTATTTCAGGCTGGGACCAGATGATCTTCCCATCTTTTTCGATTCCGCCACTTACCCAGGCAGGATTCCGGTTCATAAAATCCCATGTACCGTTAAAATGGTGCCAGAAAATATACTTTCCATTTTCGCATTTCCATATCCTGGGACAAGCTCTTGGGTGTTTAATTTTCCGGCCATCATAATACCTGGGAATTTGAGGAAGAGTCCATGTGTCACCCCGATCATAGCTGTAAGATTCTGCAGGAAATCCTGAAATGGTCCTGTGCATACAATAGACATTTCCATCACTTAATTGTACTATGTTTTGTTCTTCGTTTACACCTCCAAGATCTACATTCTTTAAACCCTTTTCGCCATTAGGCAGATTCTCCCAGATTAAATTATCCGGATTTTTCTCCTGGTTTATATTTTTACATCTGAAAAACCAGCCTTCATTATCCTCAAGCATATAGATACCAATTTTTGTAAAAGCGAACATCATCCCATTATCCAGGTCAATAGGTTTGCCAATTCCCCATAAAATCTGAACTTTCCCATTCCAGTCATTATGCTTGTCGACATCAGTAATTCTTACTGGTAAACGATATCTTTTTGACCATGTTTTACCATTATCGTCGGAGTATTTATAACAATACCAGCCTAACATGTCTTCCCTGATATTTTTTTTGTCACCAAGTGAATGAATTTTATCACCGTTGTAATCATAAAACACATATACTCTGCCAAAATCAGTAAGATATGGCATTGCCCATGATTTTGACTCTGCTCCGGGTTCTTCAATCCTTACCGGGACTGACCAGGTTTTTCCCTGATCCTTACTAAGAGATGCTACAATGTGCTGACCTCCGGTTCCTTCTGCACCTTCCCCGGTTGTGAATACAACCAGCCAGCTTCTGTCTTTAAGCACCACTACATAGGGCTGATCAATATACCCGCTTGTATATATGGGAACTCCATTTTTAGCGTCCCGCCAATCATAGTACTGAGCGTTAAGTGGAGATAATAAATGTAGAAAGATGGATAAAAGAACTGATCCGGAAAACAATAATATTCTTTTTCTCATGGCCAGGTAGTTAAGTTAAATTAATGTTAATTATATGTTTAATTTTGGATTGCAAACGTTTAAATTCCTTTGCTGGATTCAGTTTTCCAGTAATATCCCGGAATTCCTTTTCCTGCCCCCTCAAAATAATTTCTATGGTTTCGGGTGTAACTGATATTCCCAATTCAAGGAGTTCCCTGCATAATTCATTAATATGCTCTTTGCTGTAGTTCATTTAATCTTCTTCTGATAATAATTTCAGTTTCTATTGTTAAAGAAGAAGATTAGCTGAAAATGTACTGATTGTAAATGAGAAAATCTTCAATACTCAGATTATTGCGTTTTCAGAATCCAGTTTAATTCTTAATAATTTGATTGATTCACTGAGTAAATTTCTGACTGATTGATACTTAATCTCCATTATTTCACAGATCATGCTGTAATTGTAACCAAGATTATACTTAAGATAAAGAACTTCCTGCTGGCGCACAGACAATTCCTTCCTTGCATTTACAAATTTTTGCTCAAGGTTAAAGTCATTCTCGTTTTCAATAACTTCTTCTTCAACCGATTTTACAGCTGTTTCACTTTGATAAGTAAAGCTATTAATCATATTATTCCTTCGCTCCTTACCAATTATTTTCAATATCCTTCTTCTCAGACATTTCAGAAGGTAAAACTGAATGGATCTTACATGATTTAATTGATCGGGATTTAACCAGAACTGGATAAATAAATCCTGAATACAATCCTTGGTTATTTCTTTCGAACCGGAAAGTTTCAGACCGTAATAATAGAGATAATTATAATTATTGTGGTAGATTTCTTTCAATTCGATTCTGTTTGCATCATTCGAAATAATGACCGGGTCGTGAATATTAATAAGCTTAGTGCTTTCCATATAGCTAAATCGGTTTATTGGGATTTGCAAAAATTTTTTAATTTCTATTATAAAATCATTAAAAAACGTGGAAAAACTATTAAAAACTACCTGAGATGCATAAATAAAGCTGAAAAATGAAAATAACTTAACATCTCAGATTTGCCAGATTTAAGGCTGCAGCTATTTTCAAATTTTTATACAGCTGTATGCCTTTATTTTAATGCATACCGGGAAAACTACAATCCCGAATCCAGAATAAAGGACACACCGGTTAAAACCAGAATTCGATACTCTTCCTGTTGATTATTAATACTTTAACTATTGTGTCCAGCTTTCAGAGCGTCTATAAACTGATTAAGAATGGCAAATTAAAGTAATATTTTTAAATATACAATAAACCGATTTAGCATTATATAAAAAAATCGCAACATTTTTCCTAATTTACTGATTTTATGATTTTTAATTCTTTATGTTTTTTAACTATTTTTCCATCAAAGACATAATTTGAAAAGGAATATCCTGAAATTGAAATGCAACCACCTAAAAACATGATAAACTAGTATATAATTAATTTTTAATTTATTATAAACACTTTGCTGATTTGAATTCATCGAAATATTTAAATATATGTTTGATATCTGGTACATTCCCGCATTTCTTTACTCAATAAATTAAATTATCAGTTAACCCTTTTCTAACAGAACTAAACAGCATTTCATGCACATTCTGAAACAAGAATCTCTAAAAAGCCTGTAAGGTGTTATTCCGTGTATAAACCTGAACCCATTACATTAATTCGGGATACGGCAATTCAAATAAAATCAAATTTTTAAATTTATACCGGATACCGATAAAGTATTTCAGTATATTTGCAGCGCAAATAAAACCCACCTTCGCTAAAGCTACGGTGGATGAAAACGGGGTGTAGCGCAGTTGGCAGCGCGCGTCGTTCGGGACGACGAGGCCGGAAGTTCGAGTCTTCTCACCCCGACAAAAGAAAAAGCCTGGTCTGCCTTGCGGCAGATCAGGCTTTATTTTTTTATTGCGTTGAAGCTTGCTTTCAAAAGCAAATGAAAAAATAAAGCACATAATGAGCGAAGCGAATGCAGGCTTTTTCTTTTAAGCCACTCTATGGAAGTCCGCGAGCAGCCGAAGGTTGTGAGCAATCTTCTCACCCCGAAAATTAAGTAAATTAACCCATTGTAAATTAATAACTTACAATGGCATTCTTCTTTGTAGTAGAAAAATATTACAATAAGAAGCACTATTGAAAGAATGCTTAAACGCACATTTATCTAAAGAACACTAATTATTCAAAAGATACTTCAATTATTTCTCTGATGTCTTTAATGGTTCTCCTGTCCTTTATGTATTTTGGAAATCCAAAAAAAGTATCATTAAATTAATAGTAAAGTGCTTTTTATATGATACAGCACTTATTTTCTTAAGTTTTAATCTTTCCTTACTTCAATTATTATAATCGAACTAATTATTATAACTTTAACTTCACTACTATAGTTATAAATCTATTACCTATGACTGAATTTAAAATTAATAGATTAGTATTTGAAAAATATGATGATCTGAATGAGATTCCTATAATTAATAAATCCACATGCGAGGATATCTTATCTCAAATTATCTTTTATAAGGTCGATCAATACTCTTTTTATAATTGTGCACTTTATAACCGATGCCGATAATGTTTCTGAAGTCGGGTTTGATGAAATGGAAGTAAATGTTTACCCCAACCCTGACACGAGCAATGTAAATGTTATTGCCGAATCAGGTTCAGAGATTAATATTATCAACACCAGTGGAAGTATCATTGCGTCAAAAATTGCCAATTGTGGAACAACTCGTTTTTCTTTATCTGGTTTTCCCCAGGGAATTTACTTTGTAAGGGTAGTTAACAACACCAGCATTATTACACGTAAATTAATTGCTAAATAAAATACTTTTGTCAGCATGTGAAAATACTTTGTCACTAAACAGCAAATTCACCAATATGAAAAAAATTATAGCGTTCAGCATTTTAATTCTTACTGCTTCAACACTGTTCTCCCAGCCTGTTAAAGAAAACGGACAGCTTCGGGTTGAAGGGCTTAATCTGGTTAACGAAAAAGGTAGTCCGGTTGTATTGCGCGGGATGAGCCTTGGATGGCATAATTGGTGGTCAGATTATTATACTGCCGGAACAGTGGAATGGCTTTATAAAGACTGGTCATGCTCGGTGGTCAGAGCTGCGATGGGTGTTGAACCGGGAAATGGTTACATCGAAAAACCGGAATGGTCAACTCAAATGGTTAATGTGGTGGTAGATGCAGCCATTAAAGAAGGCATTTATGTGGTAATTGACTGGCACAGTCACGGCATCAACCTTAAAGAAGCCAGGGTTTTCTTTACCGATATGGCCACCCGTTATGGTTCTTATCCCAATGTTATTTATGAGATCTTCAACGAGCCCGTCAAGCAGAGCTGGGAAGAAGTAAAATCTTATTCAGAGGAAATCATTGCTCTTATCCGAAAAATAGACCCCGATAATATTATTCTGGTTGGTTCTCCTCACTGGGATCAGGACATTCATATTGTTGCCGATGATCCGATTCAGGGTTTTACAAACCTGATGTATACCGTACACTTTTATGCAGGAACGCATGGGCAGTTTCTGCGCGACAGAAGTAATTATGCTCTCAGCAAAGGAATTCCTATTTTTGTTTCTGAGTCAGCAGGAATGGAGGCTTCCGGAGACGGCCCTATCAATTATGCTGAATGGCAAAAATGGATTGACTGGATGGAAGAAAACAAAATCAGCTGGATTAAATGGTCGGTTTCATCCAAGAAGGAAAGCTGCAGCGTATTATTGCCAGGTGCGGGAACAAATGGGAACTGGAAAACAAAAGACCTCAACGAATCGGGTATAAAAACCCGCGAACTTATCAGGAAATACAATAATGGTTTATAAGTTTTTGTAACACTTACAACCTACCTCGCTCCGGATATTCTGTACTACCTTTTCCTGGGATTAAGTATCCCCCTGTTTTTTTATAAGCAGGAAAACAGCCAGCTTCTGGCAGTCGGAGGATCACTCGCCTGGGCAATCGCTATGGTGGGTTTTGCTGCATTACTTGAAAAAATTAATATACGGCTGAAACTTTAGTGCGTTGAAGACTGAGAAAAAAAACTAATTTACCACGCTGAGATTTTACTTATTACCACATATAGCTGTACAGTCTTTTTAAAAAACTTAAAAACTTACAGCTATGAAAAAACTTATTCCTTTGTTTATTGGCATAATCACAATTCTCCTGATTTCCTGCCATAAAGATGAAATCGTTACCGGAAAACAAACCGGCAGTCTTACAATTGATATCGGACTAATTATTAATGAATACGAATTGAACAACGGACTTAAAGCAACGGATGCTATTGACGATTTTAAAGTCATTGTGCGAAGTGCGGCGGGTGCGGAAGTACTGGTTTACCAAACCGCTTCTGAAATGCCTGATACAATCGAACTTTTACCAGGCAGTTATTATGTTGAAGCTCACTCGGATAATAACCTCCCCGCAGCATTTGAAAACCCATATTATTATGGGGTATCCGGAGTTTTTACTATCAACAGCAACATGCAGCAATCTGTTCAGGTAAGATGCGGACTTGCCAATACTATTGTTTCGGTTGTATATTCCGAAAACACCATAAGCAGTTTTCCGGACGTTTCTACAACCGTATCATCTTTGCTCGATTCTCTTGTTTTTACAATGAATGAAACCAGATTTGGTTACTTTCAACCTTCACCTCTTAATATCCGGGTAGTGCTTACAGCTATAAATCCAGATGGATCAGAAATTACAAAAACTCTATCCGGAGCAATAACCAACCCACTTCCGGGAAGGCATTATGAAATTGTTGTAAATACAACAGTAAATACCGGGAAGGCAACATTTCAGCTGTTTATGGATGAAACAGAGATACCGGTAGAGCCTGTGGAAATAACAGATGTAATTGCTATTCCTCAGGATAGTTCAGTTATATATGGTGATTTACTAATAACAGAGATAATGTTTGACCCATCTGCACTTACCGATGCAACAGGGGAATGGTTTGAGATTTACAACAATTCAGACAAGGTAATAAACCTACAGAATCTTGTTATTCAGAGAGATGCGATCAACACACATACAATTCCTGCTCCGATTGAACTCCTGCCAGGTGGGTATTTTGTACTAGCACGCACAGCATTGGCTACAGAAACAATCAACAGCTATGTTTTTGGAACAGCCATTTCCCTGCCCAATACCGGAGCAACTTTGTCAATTTACAACCCGGATACAGGTACGGGACCCGGAACACTGATTTTTTCTGTCGATTACGGAGCAGACAATTTCCCGGCTCTTGCAGGCGCTTCCATTGCTCTCAATCCAAACCTGTTAAATACTTCAGATGCAATTTGGGGTACTTCATGGTGTACCTCAGGTTCGGTATATTATACAGGCGATTTTGGTACTCCGGGGACTGTTAATGATCAGTGTCTTTGATTTATTGATTTAAATATTTCTTGATTAAGAACTGCATGTTGCAGTCATGCAGGTGAGAAAATTCTATTAATACAAACTACCATAATACCACGAATTCATGATTATATCAATGTATTCGTGGTTCAACTTCTGTTCAGAAATTATTTTAACACAATGCTGAGGTATGTTAAAACTGTAATCAGAGCCCGACAAATATTCTGATAAAAATTAACGTACTGAATAAACATTTTCAGATAATAATATGTTTTTATTCAGTATTATTTATGAAAACAGACATACCAATGAAAATCATTAAAACCTTACTTATTTTTATAATGGCAGGCATCGCCTCTGGATGTTCTGAAAATGAAGATATTATCGAGGATAAAGACCCTGTAATCATTGGCGATGGCTGCTATATCAAAAGCATTCTAAATGATAAGGCTGCACCACTTTTTAGCTATTATTATCTGGAAGAATCCCCAAGTATTCTTGATTTCTATTACGAGCACGACCCGCTGAGTTCTGTCATTACCAATACTTACAGCTACCGTTATTCTCCGGCTTCCATTGCCGGATTGAGAATTGACAGTGTTTTTCATTATACAGGGGATTTCTATCAATACGGACCCGGAGAATTTTCAAGCCTTACAGTGTATTATTACACCAGTTATGGGAATTCCTCTGACGTTATAGATTCTGCCAATGTTTATGTCAGCACCAATGTACCCGAAGAACCTTTTGGCCTGAAAGGAACTATTTATTATGAATATGATTCAAACGGCCTTCTGGAGACTGAAACGTATTACGACAATGAAAATTATGTCCCGGGGACCTTTTACGATAATTATCAGATTCAGTATTTCTATGATTCCAACTCTCAGTTGATCGAATGGAAATATTTCAATTATGATGATAAAATGAGTTATTATGAGAAATATGAACTTACTACCTATTTCCAACCCAGCATCAAAGTGGTTGTAAACCCGGAACTGGTGAAGTCAAACCTATACGCACCTGCAAAACTCACAGTCCCTGCTTACCTTAACGGTGGCCTGAATGGAACGTATACCTACGAATACCAATACCAGGTTAATGAACACAATTATATTGTTGAACAAAGCCTTCTAATGGAAGGAGCTAACACGGAATTCCTGAAACTGATAACATACGACTGTTATTATGATTAAGAATCTGGATTCTTTACTTTTTTCAATTATTCCGGTTGTGTAAGTAAATAACCTACTGTTTAAAACAAATAATAAGAAATCACACAAAAGTTCATCATGAAACGGTTAAAAAGAATATTCCCTATCATCTATCTTTTGGTTTTTCACTTAACAGCTAACCATGCTCAGCAACTAAACTGGGTTGTCGGTGTTGGACAGGAGTCCGTAAATGAAGGAAAATGCATCGCAATGGACAGTAACAATGACATCGTTCATACTGGAATTTTTTACGGTTCCCCGGATTTTGATCCCGGTGAAAATGAATATAAACTTACCAGTGCAGGTGAAAGTGATATTTATATACAAAAGCTGGACGCAGGCTCCAACCTTATATGGGCAGCCCGGATGGGGGGACTGCACAGGGAGGAGGTAACTGCAATGGCAATAGACAGCGACGACAATATTTATCTTGCCGGGATTTTCTCATGGAAAACAAATCTTTCCACGAACAATGATACTTCAGCCAATTTCGAAAGTATCGGCGGTGGAGACATTTTTATAGTGAAGTTAAACAGCAAAGGGGATACAGAATGGTTTAAAGTTTTCCCGGGTCTTGGTGATGACTTTGTCTCAAGTATGGTTCTTGACGATGTAGATAACCCGATAATCGCCGGCAGTTTTTCAAAAACAATGGATTTTAACTCTGATCCACTCGAGGAAAACCTCATTACCTCCAATGGTGCCGATGATGCCTTTATTCTTAAACTAAGCCGAAGCGGAAACCGCCTTTGGTTTAAAACTTTTGGAGGCACCTCCGGGGAGAGGATAACAGCTCTTGCCACTGATTCATCGAACAATATTATTGCAGGAGGTAAATTCCGGGGCACAGTGGATTTTGCAGATAATGATCCCGGAAGTACACTTACTTCGGCAGGATTTGATGATAGCTTTATCCTTAAAACAGATACAAGAGCAAACTTCATCTGGGTAAAACATATCAGTTCGGCGGGTGGAAGTACAGTAATATGGGCACTTGATACAGACAGCCTTGGAAATATTTTTACAAATGCAGAGTTCTTTACAACAATAGACCTTGATAAAAATGGAAATGGTTATGTTATCGAACCCAACGTAGAAGGCTATTCCGATTTCGCACTGGCACATTATACAGCAGAAGGAAGTTTTGTTTGGGGGAAGCATTTTGTTAATGAGTTTGATTACATAGAACCTCATGGACTCAAAATATCCAAAAACGGCGATATATTTCTGGGTGGTCAGTTCAGAGGAACAATTGATTGTGATCCCGGATCAGAAAAGATGGTTCTGAATTCAGCTTCTGATGATACAGACATTTTCCTGATAAAACTTTCACAGTCCGGTTCATTTATCTGGGCAGGGCAGGCTGGCGGGACCGGTGAAGAAAGATGTGTTGCTTTGAACCTGGGGAAAGATAACCAGATTCTTTTATCAGGTTTCTTTCAGAATACAGCAGATATGAACCCTAACCTGACTATTTCATTAAATATTTCATCTTTTGCGCCTTACGATGCCTATGCGATGATGATAACAGACCAGATCACAACTAAATCCGTTTTAAACCAGTCAAAAACGATTCTGTCAGTCTACCCGAATCCCGTGACAGATTATGCCAGCATTATACTACCGGAAAATATATCATTTCTGACAGGGCGAATTACCCGATTGGATGGAATTGTAATGCATCCATTCGTGTCCCGGGACGAAGAAATTTTATATTTTGATTTCAGTGGATTTTCCCCGGGGATATATTTCATACATTTCGACTCTGAAAAAACAATCCTTCCAATCAGGGTGGTCAAAAAGTAGGAGAATTTATTTCATTACCCTGTAATTCATCTGATATCCGGAAAATTCCAAACCATTCACAAGAACCCGAAATGGTAACCCTGAAGCCAATAACCTGATAGGAAGTAATTAAAAAATGACGAAAATATAAACAGGTTAACAGATTAACCTGCAAGCATTTAAATGAAGTACAAGAAATCAGCTGAAGTCCGGACTAATTATATCGAAATCCAGAATACTATCCCGTCTTGATAATTTAAAAAGGAAAGTAAAGTCCGAAATAAGCTCATCAGTATTCACAATTTCCAGATTTTCCGGAGTATTTTTTTTCGCTTGAATATGTATTTGCTTGTTCATTCAGAACTATTTTAATATTATTAGCAAACATACTATTGTAGTGTTAAGTAATTGTTATCGTAATTTTAATTGCTTGTTCGGAGCATCTTTTATTTTGCTATTCAATCAGTTACACGCTAAACTGCTTTACAATTCTGTGTTTTTTTAAACGAAAGAACCATTTTCCGGAAAAATTCATTTCTGGAATTCACTACACCTTTAACTCATCACTCACTTTATTTAAGTCTTTTCCTGCTGATACAGATTCTCAAATAGAATATATTTGTTAGTAAGGGTATGATTTTTTGTCATGCGGGCAAACTAAATTACCATCAATAAATTAGAAGTGTATGAAGAACCTTATCCTCAGAATCAATACATTTTTAACAGTTTCTGCTCTTTCAACATTATTTATTTCTGCACAGGTCAGGGTTCTGGATGAATTTGAAAACCTTCAGGATTGGTCGGTATTCAAATCAGATGGGGTAAACATGGTTATTGGCAGCGAAAAAGGCATTTCGGGAAAAGCCATCCGTCTGGATTACGATTTCACAAAAGGTTCAGGTTTCGGGGGAGTTCAGAAGGTGTTCCCTATTGAACTTCCCGAAAATTATGAGTTTACCTTTTACATCAAAGCAGAATCCCCTTCCAATAATTTTGAAATTAAATTCATCGACAGCACTGGTAATAATGTATGGTGGGTCAATAACCGTAACTATGAATTCCCCGGTGAATGGAAGAAAATCCGGATTAAAAAAAGACATATCGGTTTTGCATGGGGCCCCGAATCTGATCAGAATCTTAAATATATTAATCGAATAGAGTTTACCGTTGCGTCTTTTGTTGGGGGAAAAGGGACAATCTGGATCGACGATTTGAAGTTTGAACCTCTGCTCCCCGAAACTCTCACCTACCCTGCACCAACCTTCACAGCCTCTTCATCTTTAAAAGCTCATCCGGCTGATTTAATGGCCGATAATTCAAACCACACCTTCTGGCAAACCCGTAAAACTAAAGCTCAGAACATACTGATCGATTTTAAAACCAAAAGAGAGTTCGGTGGAATACATATCAACTGGCTGAAAGATCAATTCCCAAAAAGCTTCGAAGTTTTTTTATCCGATGACGGGAAAAAATGGGAAAAAGCCTTTTCAGTTCAGGCGAATACCCGCAATTCCGGTTTTATCAGACTACCTGAAACTGAAGCCCGGTTCGTCCGCATAGATTTACTGAAAAGCAATTCCGGTAACGGTTTTGGAATTAGTGAAATTAAATTCAACGACATTAAAACCTCACTTTCTCAGAATGATTTTCTCATGTATGCTGCTAAAAACTCCCCCGTAGGAAATTATCCCGGATACTTTTCAGAGCAGGCTTCCTATTGGACAATTACCGGCGTTAACAACGACATCAAGGAAGCCATGATTAATGAGGATGGTATGGTTGAAGCAGAAAAAGGACGGTTTTCAATCGAACCAATGATCAAAATCAACGATTCTCTTTTTAACTGGAGTAATGTAAAATCATCTCAATCAATGGGCCCTGTAGAAGGGAATGGTGATTTTAATTTCGTCCCTTCAGTTACCTGGCAATGCAATGATCTGCAATTTACAACCGGCATTAGCGCTAATGGCGAAGCAAATACTAATTCGGTTCTGCATATTCGTTACTCATTTAAAAATCTATCCGCAAATCCCGAAGATTTTGAGCTTTTTCTCCTTATCCGTCCTTTCCAGGTTAATCCGTACTATCAGTTTCTGAATCTGATTGGTGGTGCAGGAAAAATTTATTCCATCAAAAACATGGGAGATCAAATTGCTGTTGACGATAAAATTATTTTCTCCGGCAAAAAATATGATTCCTTTGGTGCTGTTTCCTTTGATGAGGGGGATATAGTTGAGATTCTGCGTAATGGACCTATCCCTGAAAATGATTCGATCTATGATAAAGCCGGTATGGCAAACGGCTTTATAAAATTTAATTTTCATGCGGAGCCGGGTGAATACAGCGAATTCTTCGTTTCGATCCCCTTTCACGGGGATAATCCAGATAAACAAATGACAGAAAAAAATACGATAAGTGAGGAATTTATTCAGTCAGGCAATTTCTGGAGAGAGAAAACCGGCCACATTGAATTCAACCTTCCGGAATCTGCGGACAGAATCATCAATACCTATAAATCAAATCTGGCTTATATTTTAATTAACAGGGATAAAGTGGGCATTCAGCCCGGATCCCGCTCTTATGAAAGAAGCTGGATTCGCGACGGTGCCCTGACCTCCTCCGCCCTTCTGAAATCAGGAATTGTAACGGAAGTCAGAGACTATATCGATTGGTACACAAGTTTCCAGTTCGAAAATGGAAAAGTACCTTGTGTTGTCGATTCCAGGGGTCCTGATCCGGTTCCTGAAAACGACAGCCATGGCGAAATGATTTACCTTATCCGGGAATATTTCAATTTCACTCAGGATACAGCATTTCTCAGATCGAAAAACAATAATGTACTGATGGCTGTTGAATATATCGAATCACTTATTGCACAACGATCCACTGATCACTTTAAAAACGGAAACGACAGTATCCGGGCCTATTACGGGCTGGTTCCCGAATCAATTAGTCACGAAGGATACTCGGCAAAACCCATGCATTCCTACTGGGACAATTTCTTTACAATGAAAGGTCTGAAGGATGCTGCAGAGATTCAAAAAATTCTGGGTGAACAGGCATCTTATGAAAGAATTGTCAGAATACGGGATACTTTTAAGGAAAACCTCTACAATTCTCTTAATCTGGCCATGAAACAGAGGAGTATTTCCTACATTCCGGGATGTGTTGAACTGGGTGATTTTGATGCAACCTCCACAACAATTGCATTAACTCCCTGTAATGAATTGATAAATCTCCCAAAACCTCAGGTGTACAATACTTTTAATAAATACTACGAATTCTTTAAAAACCGCAGGGACGGAACGGCCGACTGGATTAATTACACGCCATATGAGAACCGATTAATCGGGTCCTTTATCATCCTTGATCAACCGGATAGGGCACATGAGCTGATTGAGTTTTTCCTTAACGACCAGCGACCTCAGGGCTGGAACCATTGGGCCGAAGTTGTCTGGAAAGATTACCGTATCCCAGGGTTTATAGGTGATATGCCTCACACATGGGTCGGTAGTGATTTTTTAAATGCAATCCGTTCCATGTTTGTTTATGAAAATGAATATGATCAATCCCTTGTTCTGGCTTCTGCCCTTTATCAGGATTGGATCGATGCTCCGGAAGGAATGTCGGTGAACCATCTGCCGACGTATTATGGAGAACTCTCCTATTCGGTAAAAAAAGAATCCGATAAATACATTTTTTCCATTTCGGGGGATCTTATAATTCCCGAAAACGGTTTGAAAATAAAGAACTTTAACGACTCGAAGCTCCCGGAGAAAGTTACTGTAAACGGAGTTGAGATAAAAGAATTTAGTGATAAAGAGATATCATTTAAAGTGTTTCCTGCAGTTGTGGAAATTCATTATTAATGTGATATAAGCAGATCGGATATTATTAACAGAAACAACCTATCAACGCCAACTCTATGAAAGATCAGCAAAAAAGTACGGATCAAACCCTTAAAAATCAGGATCGGATTCCTATCGGACAGTTAGCCGCCTATGGTGCCGGTGGGATTATACCCATTGCACTTTTTAATATAGCCGGTATTCTGGTTGGATTGATGGGTAACATTAGTTTGGGTCTCAGTGCCTTCTGGCTGGGAGTTATTCTTATAATTCCACGCTTGTGGGATGCTATTTCCGACCCGATTATCGGACACCTCTCCGATAATACAAGAACCCGCTGGGGAAGGCGGCGTCCTTTTCTGCTGGTAGGTGGTTTACTGGTTGCTGCTTTTTTCGTTTTGATCTGGTGGATCCCCAAGGGTGATATGGTTCGTCTGTGGTTTCCTACCGAAGCCGGTTTTCAGTGGTTTCAGCTTTCGTATATTCTGGTTACCCTGTTGTTGTTTTTCACTGCCTGCAATATTTTCGAGATACCTCACGGAGCTCTTGGTATGGAGATGACCACAGATTACCATGAACGCACCCGCTTATTCAGCGCAAAAAGTTTCGTGGGTAACTTTTTTGCCATGAGCACTCCATGGCTCTTTGCACTTGCAAGTCTGGAGATTTTTAAAGGACCCGGTGGTAACGAAGCCGACGGTATGCGTTACGTTTCTTTACTCATTGCAGCCTTATTGATTCCCCTGTCTTTCTGGTGGTTTTTCAAACTCAGGGAACCGGGCTTTGAACGTGCCTCAAAACAGGAAAAAACGCCTTTCTGGAAGGATATGAAGCGAACCGCTACCAATAAGAATTTCATAATGTTAACCCTCACCATTTTTACATTGGCCATGGGGTTTAATTTCGTTCAGCTGCTTGGCTCTTACATTCCCATTTTTTATGTTTTTCAGGGGGATAAAGTAGCAGGCGCCACCCTTCTCGGTATTAATGGAACCATCTGGGCTATTACCGGACTTCTGGCAGTTTTTCCATTAAACTGGATCAGCCCGAAACTGGGAAAACGAAATACACTTACTTTTGCCATCCTGCTGATGTGCCTGGCTCAGATTTCAAAAATTTTCTGCTACAATCCAACCTATCCTTACCTGATCATCATCCCGACCATGCTGCTTTCCATTGGGATGCTTTTTTTCTTTACTCTGGGATCTTCAATGGTGGGAGACATTTGCGACGAAGATGACTTAAAAACAGGATTTCGCTCCGAGGGAAGTTTTTATTCCGTTTTCTGGTGGTTCATAAAAATGGGAACTGCACTTGCCAGTTTCGTTGCTGGTGTGCTAATTGTTTATACCATGTTCGACCAGACTCAGGTTACCAAAGTCGACAGCCTTCAGGGCAGCGTCAGGGAACTGCGCAGTAAGGTTCAGGGGTGGATTGAAAATCAGAACCTTACAGGGAATCCCGATGAACTCCTCAAAAAAACCAAAAGTCTGAGTCTCGAAGCTCTCAATGAGTCAAAGGAATATATGATTTACCTCGATAAGGAACTGGTTAAAAAAGGTTCAGAAACAAATGAAGAAGTTGTGACGGATCAGGGTGTGATTCTGGAAGTACTTGCAAATACACTTTCCCGTACAAAAACCAATGTTTCTGAACTGGAACAGGTCCGGCTGAAACTTGATAATCTGAATTCTCAAACACAGACTTCTGAGATTGAATCGCTTATACAGACTGTTATTCCCCTGGCTCTTAAAACAAACTTCGAAAAAGCCAGAATGAACTCATATATTCTCTCGTCGCATCTGGAAGCCAAATCCCTCGATACCAAAAACAGCCGGGACCATTATACTATGCTGATTCAAAACATCAACGGGGTAAGTTCAAAACTTGAAATGATGAGTCCTCTGACTTCACTGGGAACCCTCGATAAAGAACTTGCTATAATTGAAGAAGAAATCCGTCCTCTTACAAAACAAACGCCCTATACCCTTTTAATGATGAGAGTTGTAGAAATCGGACTGCCTCTTTTGCTAAGCATATTTTCAATTTTCTTCGTTCTCCGCTACTCATTAACAGAAAAACGAAGTCATGAAATAAAAGAGCTTATTACACAAAGAAATCTAAAACGAATAACCGATCAACCATAATGAAATTCAGTATAACAGGAGATAGCTTCTATCTCAACGACAAGAAGGTTTTTCTCAATTCGGGGGAGATCCACTATTTCAGGATCAAGAGGGATCTGTGGGATATCCACCTGGGAGCAGCCAAAGAAGCAGGAATACAAACTATCAGCACGTACGTTCCCTGGGCATGGCACGAACCGGAGGAAGGGAAATTCGATTTTGAAGGCAAAACCTCTCCCGAACGCGACCTCAAAGGATGGCTTAAGCGATGTGAGGAGCTTGGATTAACATGCATTCTGAAACCCGGACCATTTATTCTGGCTGAATTCCGGGGAGCTGGTCTGCCCGACTGGTTTATGGAAAAGCATTATGCCGATGTTAAAATGCGAAATAGTAAAGGAGAAATATTCCCCAGCGACGGCGTCAGTCTGTTTAATAAAGTGTACCTCGAAAAAGTAACCCTTTGGTATGATCAGATTATGCCGCTTATCAGCAAAAATGAGATATCTGAAGGGGGACCCGTTATCATGATGCAGATTTGCAATGAGATTGGAGTATTCTCCTGGCTGGCGAGACAAGGTGATTATTGCAAGCCCGTTAAAGAAAGATTCAGTAAATACCTTTCAGTGAAATTTACTGATATTACAGAACTTAATAATTTGTGGGGAACAGAATATAAGGATTTTAAAGGGATTGAACTCCCACCTGACGGCAGACTACCCTATCAGTCCAAAGCGGATCGGGGTCGGGATTACGAATGGCACTGTTTCTGGAGAAGATATTATGGCGATTATCTCCGGATGCTCAGCGAAATGGCCAGAAAAAGGGGAGTAACAGTTCCTTTGTACCATAATCTTCCCGGATGGATTTATGGCAATGGCTATGAATTCCCTGTAAATATTACCATGTATGAGGATCTGTTTCACGATAAAAGTGAAATAGTTTTTGGGGTTGATCATATTCCTGAATTCCAGTCTTACCGGAATTTGCATGATGACCGGATTATTAATGATATTACCTATGCCATGCAGGGAAACAAACCACTGTTTGCTGCTGAATTTCAGTGCGGATCACGCGAATATCATGTGGTAACAAATCCCTGCGAGATGGAATTGTTCTATAAAGCCAGCCTTGCGAATGGCCTTGTGGGTTGGAATTATTATATGTTTTCGCAAGGCCGGAATCCTTCCCGTAAAGGCTATAGCGGGGAAACCTTCTACTGGTTCAACCCGCTCACCGCTGAAGGTGAACGAACCAGTGCCTTTCCGCTGGTCAGGAGAATGAACCAGATTCTCAGGTTTTCAGAAAACATTATTACAGAAGCTAAGCGCAAAGCAGAAATTTGTGTTCTGTTTTACCCTCCATATTACGCAACGGAACTGGAACGACCTGTTGATGCAAAAACAGAACTAACTTTCACTCCATCTGCCATCCGCCGGCCGGCTTATTTCGATGGCTTGCTAAAAGCACTTCAGGTTCTGAATATCGACTACGATATGATTGATCTGAGCAAAACAGGTATTCCTGAACTGATGAAGTATAAGCAGGTCTGGTCGTTTACTACCGATGAAATGAACGCCAGTGATCAGCAAACAATAGTGGATTATGCAAACGAAGGCGGCATGGCAGTTTTGTTTCCGTATCTGCCGGATTGCGAGATGTCGCGGAAACCCTGCACCATTATACGTGATGCCCTCACAATAAGCCCGTCAGGAAAAGATACTATTGATTCTCCACTTGTTGATATTCTTGGGTTCAGTGATATCAAGTGTTCCAATCCTCAAATAACATATTCTGAAGAATCTCTGAAAGGTTCAGAAATAATTGCCCGTAATATTAACGGAAATGCATGCGGTTTTTCTAAATCTCTTGGAAGAGGCAAAGTTATTCATCTGGGAACATGGATTGGTTTCGATACAGAAGGCCACAAACCTGTTTACGAAGCTATTCTCAGGAGGTCAGATGCAAAATTAAGACAGGCAAACAGCAGCAATGAGAATATTGTTGTCAGGGAACGATTTACAGGCAATGGTTCTGCTCTGCTTTTTGTGGGGAATTATTACAATGAAGATCATACCGGCAATGTCAGTTATACTCACCCGGTTAATGGTGAGGAGATAACCATACCATACACAGGACATGCAATGCTCTGGCCCGCTTTATATGGAGTTTTAACACCTGTTTGCATAGAAATCGATAAAGGGATAAAGATTCTGCACAGCACTTCAGATATTCTTAATATCACAGAGAAAGCAAGCAAGCTGCAAATTACTCTTTTCGGTAACAGGGATATAGAGGGAGAAATTGTACTCGAAGGCCCTGAAATAAACAAAATAAAATCTGCAAAAATTGATTCCATAGCATTGAAAATACAAAGTGATGGTAAACGGATTGTAATCAAATACTCACACAGGCACAAAGAAGAATTTATTATATCAATTTTCACTTAAT
>CAYOLQ010000054.1:0-23025 GCA_964404825.1 uncultured Chitinophaga sp. | reverse complement strand
AAGAAAAAATGACTCCCGCTTATGAATCAGGGCTTTGGGGAGCCCAGCCACTTCAGACTGTTCAGGATCAACAGATTCTGAGTTTCATTATGAAAGGTAAAGGAAAGCTCAGTATTGGTATTATGCTCATAATCAATATCATTATGGCCCATATTCAAATAAATCATTCTATAGTTTTTATTTGTCCATGCAACCGGATAATAACCATTTTGCCATATTTCATAAAGTTTTGGCCCTGTACCGAGGGGAAAACTGGAAGAATCGATTGACAGGAGAATATGAATATCTGGATTGTCTCTCAATTCGTTTTTCCAGCTGTACCATTCGTTTGGAGCTGAAGGAAACACTTCCGGAAGATCTTTTGTTACCGGATGCGTTGGATCTTCAGCCCGCAGGAATGCCGGAGTTGGTCTCCATGTATTACCGCGGTATTCACCGGAACCAAGAAATTGATTATGGTACCAGTCCCAGTTTTGCGGATATGCTGAAGGGCTAAGAGCAAAGGCACAAAAATGAAATCCCATCCATGCACCACCGTTCTCCATATAAAATTCAAAGACCTTTCTTTGTGAATCTGATTCCGGTCTGGAATCTAAAAAAACAACAATCTGATACGCGGAAAGAATTCCGGTGTCAAGAAGATTCCAGTTACTTGTGGAAGTATATGTAAAGTTTTGCTCTTCAGCCATTAAACTGAACCAATCGTTAGCCTCATGGACAAAACTTATGTGTGCCTGATCGTTGATCCCCGAATAAAAAGCTATTACACTGAATTCCGGATCCTGCACCTGTGAGAATGAGAATGAAAGAGCGCAAAAGGAAAGAATGAGACAGCCCATAAGTCCATAAGCCGCAATTCGGTATTTTCGAAACCGGATAATCAGGTTTTCAGCCATTAGTTTGCATTGCTCTGTCGATGATGGTGCGGGTTGCTCCCAGTTTCGAATGGATATAATTTTTAGCCAGATTTGAACATGTCCCAAGGTATTCTTCATCGCCTGTCAGCTTATTTAAGGTAGCTTTCAGTTCATCGGAATTTGTTATTGAAAAAGCGGCTTTCATCTCTATCATTTCTACGGCTTCGAGGAATTTTTTGTAATTCGGACCGAAAATAACCGGAAGTCCGTAAGTGGCTGCTTCAAGGATATTGTGGATCCCCTTGCCAAAACCTCCTCCTATATATGCAATCCTGCCATAACGGTAAAGTGAAGAGAGGTGACCAATTGTATCAACAATCAGTACCTTGGCATTCAGGTAGCTCGATTTGTCGTTATCAGTAAATCTTACGGTGGGAAATTCAATCTTTTCAATAATCCGAATCAGCTTTTTCTCGCTTATCTCATGCGGGGCAAGGATAAAGCGGATTTCAGGATCGGATTTGTTAATAAATTCAATCAGTAATTGTTCATCCTTTTCCCATGTGCTTCCGGCCACGATTACTTTTCTTCCTTTTGCAAATGGCTCAAGCCAGGGGTATTCAACCGATCGCTGTGAAATCGCAAAAACCCTGTCGAATCGGGTGTCGCCTGTTACCTCAACGTTTTTGATCCCTATAACACTTAAAAGTCGCCTCGACTCTTCATTCTGAACATAAAGTATGGAGAAAAATTTCAACACACTACGGTACCAGATGCCATACCATTTAAAAAAAACCTGGTCCCTGCGGAATTTTGCCGAAACAAGGTAGGCCGGAATATGCTTTTTCCTGAGGGTTCTGAGGAAATAATACCAATAGTCGTATTTGATGAAAAAGGCCATCTCCGGCTTTACCAAATTCATAAAAAGCCAGGCATTAAACCTTGTATCCAGAGGCATGTATGTTACACAATGCGCTCCTTCATAATTCTTTCGTAGCTCATAACCTGAGGGCGAGAAAAATGTAAGCAGAATCTTTTTTTCAGGCATGGTTTTTCGGATCTCCTCAATAATTGGCCGTCCCTGCTCAATCTCTCCCAGTGATGCGCAGTGAACCCAAATAACTTTATCGCCTGACTTAATATTAAGTCTGATCTTTCTCCATATTCCCTGTCGCCCTTTAAGCCATCTCCGGGCCTTAATATTAAAAGGAGCAAGCAATATGATTAAGAGAAAATATAGCTGAATACCGATTTTATAAATGAAGCGCATTTTCCAGGATTGAAGTACTAATCTGTTTTAGAAGGTAAAAGTATAATTCCGGATTCACATTACTTAGTAATTTTTAAGAATTCTGATCCAGGGGTTCGGCAATTATTTTCTGAAGGTCGGAATTAAACCGCTCAAATTCAGATAAACCGTACTGTGATGTTTTCAAAACCGGATGAAAAATAACTCCGATTGTTGATCCCTTTACATTACCATATTTCTCATAGCATTTGTAACTTCCGTTTATGGTAACGGGCAATATCTCTATACGATTTTGAAAAAGCAATTTGAGAGTTCCGGTTCTGAATGGTCCGGGAAGATTCCCTCTGCTTCTTGTACCTTCGGGAAATAAAAAAACCGGATTCTTGTCCTTCTGAACGATTCTTTGGATGAGCTTTTCACGCGCTTTTCTGGGATTGTTCCGATCAATGAACAGACAGTCTAAAGCATTCATCCATGAGCTAAGAAAGGGCATTTTCATTAACTCCTTTTTGGCAATAAAACCTGCAGAAAAAGGTAAACAGGCCAGAAATACCGGAACATCGAAGTTCCCCTGGTGATTTGAGATTACAACGAATCCCGGCAAAACCGCAGTTGCATGATCCCTGCCCTTAACCATTAATTTAATTCCTGCGGTAAAGAGTGTGAATTTTGCCCAGTTGCTTGTAATAACATAAACAAATTTCTTCTCCGCTTCTTTTAAACCGGCTATTTTAAGGACATAATACATAAGAAGGAGTAAGAGGCTTAGCATCAGACCAAGCCAGAAAATCAAAAAAAAGAAAAAAGTTTTTATCATATGTCTGTCCTGCTTTACAATTTATAACTGTCTGAAATGAACGAAGAAATAGATGCCTTCATCTAAAATATGAGGGTATCATTCCGCGACAATTTAACAATTATAAGGATTGATTTCATTTCAGATGGAACTGTTATCGCTCAGATTCCCAGATTTTTCGAACCATTGCGTTGTATGAAATATTTAATATCGACCTCGAGGTATTCAATAACATCTTCTTCCTTAATTACGCGTATTTCCTTAACAAAAAACTTCACATAATTCGATTTCCAGGTTCTGAATGTATACACCTGAAATTCTCTGATTGTGTCTGTAAGGGTTACATATTCGGGAGCAAATGCTTCAGTATAATTGTTAAAATATTCCGATGCTGAGTTGAGATCGCTTCCCTCAAAATTCAGGTAAAACCCAAAGGTAGATTCAGAAATGGTATTGGTGGAAAACTGCACTCCCACAGGTTCTCCGTTAACCTTTAATAACTCATTAAGATAAATATCTATTTCTGTTCCCGAAGAGATTCTGGGATAAAATTCCTGTGTTTCAAAGGAGTATCCTTCTGAATAATATGGCTGGGTGCCAAAGGTTTTTGAACTCAGGGTTATTTCATCAGAAGGTGTTGGGCTGGGATCTTCTTTTTTACAGGATAAGGCTGCAAAGAGTAAAAAGACTATTCCGATTATAACAGGTCGGTAAAAACAGAAACAGCTGAGGTTCCTTTTCCCCCTTAATCCGGATAAAAAATTAGTCATACAAAAAAAATTAAAATGCTGCCATGAAAAGGTCAATGTCTTTAGATGGAAGGTCGAAAAGTTTACCAATGAACTCGTTAGTAAGAATTCCGTTATAAACATACACTCCATGCCGTAATCCCTTGTCTTCCTTTAGTTTTTTATTCAGACCGCCAGCCTCGGCCATTTCAAGGAGAAGAGGCAATAAAACATTACTTATTGCTATGGATGCTGTACGGGCAACACTGGATGGAATATTGGGCACACAATAATGAACTACTCCGTGCTTAATAAAAGTAGGATCGTGCTGATTTCTGCATTCTGAAGTTTCGACGCATCCTCCCTGATCAATGCTCAGATCAACAATTACAGAACCTTTCTTCATTACTTTTACCATGTCCTCAGTAACATAATACCGCGGTCCTTTTTCTATCATGTGTATGGCTCCAATCAGCACATCGGCCGATTTCAGTGCGTTCTTGATAACTCTGGGATGAAAAACAGAAGTATGCAGCCTCACTCCGACATTATTCTGAAGTCTTCTGAGCCGGGGGACCGACTGGTCAAATACTTTTACAAATGCTCCCAGACCCATGGCTGCTCTTACGGCATATTCAGCGGCAGTGCCTGCTCCAAGAATAACTACCTCTGTAGGGGTTATTCCGGTTATACCTCCAAGCATCACACCTTTCCCTCCCCTTAAATTACTGAGATACTCGGCTGCAATAAGTACAGCGGTGTTTCCTGCTATTGCACTCATGGAGCTGGTAACGGGATATGAGTTATTCTCGTCTTTGATCTTCTCGAAAGCAATTGCAGTAATTTTGCGTGAAATCAGCTCCTGCATGAATTCTTTATTCTGAGACTGCAGATGCAATGAGGAAAAAAGAATCTGCTGAGCACTGAGCATTTTGATTTCATGAAGATTTGGAGGAGCAATTTTTAAGATAATATCGGAGGAAAAAACATCTTCTTTCTTAGTAACAATTGACGCACCTTTTTCACTGTAATCGCTGTTCGTGTAGTTGGATGCTTTACCTGCATTATTCTCGATCCGGACTTCGTGACCATTGTTTACAAGAATCTCAACAGCTTCCGGTGTAAGCGAAACTCTGCTTTCCTGGTGCTGATCTTCCATGGGCATGCCGATGCTCAGGTTTGTTGGTTTTTTTCCTACTTCAAGCATTTCTTCGCGCGGGAGCAATCCTCCGTTCGGGAATGAATACCTGGGGTCAGATTTTGTTGTTGGAGTCATTTCATTCTTTACTAAATACAAAGGCGAACTAAAATACTACAAATACCTATGCATGTCAAGGAATATCCTCTATTCCTCAATTTTTACATGTCTTTTACCATCGCTTTGTACAGTTATCAGCACTTTCAGAGCGTCATCTGGAATAAGATGGGACGCTTTTTCGGGCCATTCGATAAAACACAAGTTCCCGCTGTAAAAATAATCTTCATAGCCCAGATCAAAAAGCTCAGAAGCCTTGTTTATCCTGTAAAAATCAAAGTGGTAAATCACCTGTACGCCTGTTGTGTGGTATTCATAAACAAGAGCAAAAGTAGGACTGCTGACTGTGTCAACTACTTCAAGTTCCCTGCAAAGGGCTTTGATAAATGTTGTTTTTCCTGCACCCATTTCACCATAAAAGGCTACAACTTTCCTGTTACCGAGCTTTTTCAGGAATTCTTTAGCCGGAACATTTATTTTTTCAGGGGATTCAATTATTAGCTCACTCATAATCCAAAGTGCTGAGGGTAATTAGTGGTATTAACATTTCTTCCAGAGAGATCCCCCCGTGCTGAAAAGTATTACGGTAATAGTTAGCAAAATGGTTGTAATTATTGGGATACACCAGAAAATCATCGTTCATGGCAAAGATGTACTTCGAGCTCAGATTTGCTTTTGGCAGATGCACTTCTTCAGGAGCTTTTATTTCATAAACAAGTTTGGGATCATAATCCATATTACGGCCAAGTTTATACCTGAGGTTTGTAGATGTCTGGCGGTCGCCAATAACCTTTACAGGATTGTTTACCCTTATCGTTCCATGATCCGTAGTAATAATAACTTTTACTTTATACCGTGATAAAAGCCTGATGAGCTCGAGCAGATGTGAGTGCCGGAACCATGAAACAGTAAGAGAACGGTATGCGGATTCGTTGTTTGCCAGTTCGCGGATCATTTCCATCTCGGTACGTGCATGGGAAAGCATATCGACGAAATTGTACACAATAATGTTCAAATCGAAATTAAGCAGATCTGCGACCGATTCCAGAAGTTTTTTCCCGGCTTTCAGATTGTTTATTTTCTCATAGCGGAATTTATAATCTTTTCCAAGTCTGGAGATTTGCTTTTCAATTAGTTCCTTCTCGTGAAGGTTTTTACCTCCCTCATCATCATCAAACAGCCACACTCCCGAGTACATGTTGTTAATCTCGAGAGGCATGAGTCCTGCGAAAAGGGCATTTCTTGAATATTGCGTTGCGGTGGGAAGTATGCTGCAGTATAGTTCTTCAGATTCCACCTTAAGGAACTCGCGAATGTCCTGTTCAATTACTTTCCATTGATCAAACCGCAGATTATCGATTAACAGGAAAAAAACTTTTTCCTTTTTTTCAAGCAGAGGAAAAACCTTACTGCTCATGATGTTGGGAGAGAGTAATGGTTTTTTTGTGTTTTGGGGATCAAACCAGGATTTGTAATTTGCCTTAATGAATCGGGCAAATCCTTTATTGGCTTCTGATTTCTGCATCTGCAAAACCTGATCCATTGCACTCTGTGATGAGCCGCCGAGTTCAATTTCCCAGTAGCACAATTCCCGGTAAATTTCTACCCATTCTTCATACGTGGATGCAGAATTTATCCGGGAGGTAATCTGTGAAAAATTAACCTGATAATCACTGGTGGTTTTTTCACTTACCAGTCGCTTTGTATCAATATTCTTTTTTATGGAAAGAAGGATCTGATTTGGATTAACAGGCTTTATCAGGTAATCAGCAATTTTTGAACCGATAGCTTCTTCCATAATATCTTCTGCTTCACTTTTTGTGATCATTACTACCGGAACCGAAGGGCTAATAACCTTAATTCTCGAAAGGGTTTCAAGGCCACTAAGTCCGGGCATATTCTCATCGAGAAATATGAGATCAAAATCCTGATCGGCAACCATAATAAGTGCATCATCACCATTGCTGGCTGTCTCAAGATGGTACCCTTTTTCCTGAAGAAAAAGAATGTATGCTTTCAGTAAGTCGATTTCATCATCTACCCACAATATTTTAATTATCTTTTCCATCAGAGGGATTACCCTTTCATTAATAATGTTTCTCGTAAAACAACAGGTACTTTGTTGTTTCACCATCCTGGACAAGCTTGGTATAATTACTTTCTGACATCAGAAAAAAGGATACGCTTTCCGGATTGTTGCTTCCGGTAATATCAGTTCTTTTACCACTCACACCAAGGAAGTAACGTTGCGCTTTTTCCAGGTCGCTGAACGATTGAACTACAAGCAGATTAGCGTCCTTTACCTCTGTTTTGAGGATTCCGAGGTTCAGGTTTTCGTAGTTATCAAGGTTGAAATTTATCAGATTAAAATTCAACTGATTAATATCTACGGTTTTTATAGCCGAAACAATAAAATAATGAGGTTCGGCAGGGTTGAAAATAAAGATCTCTTCTGCCTCAGCTGTAATATCGGCCGTTTTTATATCCGGGGATACTGTGTAGATATAATCCCTAATCTCCTTTGCATATTCACTTACCTCATGTCCGGGATAGGTATCGACAATAATACCCAGCTCCTCATTAAGTCTTTCACGTCCCTGCAATTGTCCATAAGAAATGGCCCTCAGAAGCATAAACCGCGGTATATTAGTATCTCCCTTATATTGAATAATAGCATTATCAGCATTTCGTATCACTGCATTATAATCAGCGGCTTTATAATACTGATAGGTTTCTTCATAATACCTGTTTACACGGTTCAATTCCTCTTCCAGTTCTTTAACATATTCGGGATTTGCAAGGATTTTAGCACGGGGATTATCCGGAAACCTGTTAATGAGGATGTTCCTGTAAAAATCCCTTTTAGGAACATCATTAAGTATCCCATAAATCTCATAAAGATTATAATATGAAGGGAATGCAAGTTGGTGAGCGGGATATTTTTCCACCAGTTTTTCAAAGCAAATAATTGCATCATCCATATCTTTGAGCTCAAACCTGTAAACCTCACCCATGTTAAAAAGAGCGTTTACAAGCTTTTCATTGGAAGAGGCCAGGGCTGAATCGGTAAACGGAATATTCTGCAAATAATATTCCCGTGTTTTCGTGTTGAGAATCTGGATTTTTTGAGTACTGGCGGTATCTGACTGTGATTGGGTTTCAGCAGTTTCAAAACTTTCCATCACCTGCTTGTTCTTCCTTCTCCAGTTATCTTCGAGTTTGCGGGTGCCCCATCGCATGCGGAAATCGGGCTGACCAAAACTTTTTGCATTCAGGTTATAGAAGTACCAGCTCGCTTCTTCACCCTGAGTTCCCGGTTGCTGGGTAATCCCTTCATTCTGATTCATCATACCAAATTGCTGGTCCTGCATTTCTTCTGCTTTCCGGTTTAATTCTTCCTGCTCCCGGGCAACAACATCTGCAATTATATTATCAATAATTGCATAAAGCTGAGCTTCAGGCATTTTTGCCAGAACCTGAACACTATCCTCCAATTCGTAAATAACAAGATTTTCGACCAGATGGGTAAGGGATTTCGTTTTGTTGTTTAATATTTCGAAATTCTCAAATGTATTGTCGATATTCTGCATGGTACTGTCATAATATGCCTGAGCCAGAGCATATTCGGGTATAGCATAATAATAGTCTGCCAGAGCGAGATAGGATAGTCCCTTTTGATTAAAATTGCTGACGCTCTTACTTATACTGAGTTTATAAAGACTTATTGCTTCTTCTTTATTACCTTCCTTTAGTGAAATCTCAGCAAGAGCATAATAAATCTGGTCCTGAAAATCTTTGTTTTTTTCATCCTTCAGCATTTTGCGCAACAGGCTGATTATTTCATTACCTCCGTCACTCCCTGCCTGAAACGAACCCGCCATATTAATCTTTGCGTTAAATGTCATTTCGTAAGGCGGATCCATCTTTATTACCTTTTTGTATGCCTGAAGGGCTTTTTCAGGTTCCTGTGACTCCTGATAAATTTGCGCCAGTATATAAGTATACCGAATCCTGTAATGTTTTTTTCTGACAAGCTTAATTGCTTCTTCAAGCATCGGAGCAGCTTTACTGAAGTTTTTCTCCTTTATATAAAGATCTGCATAACTGGTAAAAAAATCCTCCTTGTATTTTTTGGGTAGTTTTTCATCCGACTGAAGGCTAACAAGTATTTTCTCAGCTTCACGGTACTCACCTGTTTCGATATACACTCTGGATAACCAGATAAGCGCGCTATATGTAGCCGGTTGTCCCGGAAAATTTGTGATGATATGTTTAAATGTCTCTCCGGCCAGGCCAAACTGGTTCTGATAGACGTACGATTTACCCAGGAGAAGGTAATTATCGTCAATCCATTTGTTATACTCTTTTTTGTTATAGAATTCTTTTTGTTTTGGGGACTGGGTTCCTTTTTTGAGTTCCGGTTTGGCTGTTATGGAATGAAGGGTGATTACTTTGGTGGCTTTTTTTATTGCACGATCCATATCACCCGCCACGGTCTGTGAAATGTCTTTATCGGAATAATAAAACAGGGGCAGCATTTTTGTGAAGTTATCAGACTGTGCTGTTTCTGCGCGATTAATCCCCTTTTTAAAACTCTCATTGCCATTAAAAAAAACATTGTAATGAGAGGTAATACTATGGTAGTTGCGGCTCACGAAAGTATTTTTCGTAGTGGAACAGGCAGACACAACCAGCATCAACAACAAATAGTTTCTATATTTCAGAATCTTCCTCAAAAATGGGATGATTTAGGGTGTAATGGTAATAACTGATAAAACCGGAATATATTTTATTTCCATTTTAAAATAAAAATAAGACTTTAGCTTTTACCCTTCTGCAATAACGTCCTTTACTTCAGGCAATTCTTTACGTATTGCTTCTTCTACCCCTGCTTTAAGCGTCATAACGCTATAGGGACAACCGTCGCATGCACCGGAAAATTTCACCTTAACAACCAGATCGTCGCTGATGCTTGTAAGGCTAACGTCACCTCCATCTGCATTAAGGTAGGGACGTATTTTGGCAAGGGCAATATTAACCTTCTCAGCTATTTGTGTTTTATCCATTTTTTGAATCAGTTTTCGAATTTACCGGAGCACAACCGTCATTGTTGGTGATTTCAACTTTTCGGGTTGGATCTTTCCCGGAATTTCTTTTGTTAATTGTAGCAATAAGATTTGTTGCAAGAGCAGTAAATGCAATACCTGCAGGATCTTTTTCATTAAGAACGGATGGCTTTCCGGCATCTCCATTTTCACAGATACTCTGTACAAGCGGAATCTGTCCCAGAAGATCCATCCCCATATCCTCAGCAAGTTTTTTACATCCCTCTTTACCAAAAATATAGTATTTATTCTGTGGTAGTTCGGCAGGGGTAAACCATGACATATTTTCGACCAGACCCAGGACAGGAACGTTTATCTTTTCTCCTGCAAACATGGCAATTCCCTTTATAACATCTGCCAGAGCAACCTGCTGGGGAGTACTGACTATAACAGCACCGGTAACGGCAACTTCCTGAACCATTGTAAGATGTATATCACCGGTTCCGGGAGGAAGGTCGATTAAAAGGTAGTCGAGCTCACCCCAATCTCCCAAAGAAATTAGCTGCTTGAGAGCATTGGTAGCCATAGGGCCCCTCCAGACAAGCGCATCCTCCGGATTTACAAAAAACCCAAGTGAAAGGACTTTTACTCCATACTTCAAAATAGGAACCATAAGCTCTCTCTTGCCATCCTGTCTGATTACCGGTCTTTCACCTTCAAGACCAAACATTTTTGGAATAGAAGGGCCATAGACATCTGCATCAAGAATACCTACGCTGGCACCAGTTTTAGCCAGGGCAACTGAAAGGTTCACAGCTACAGTGGATTTACCAACCCCCCCTTTACCGGAAGCAATGGCAATGATGTTTTTAACTCCGGGTAGTGGTCCGTTTTTTGCCGGTTGTTCTGACTTTACATTCGGGGAAGATGTTTGAATAAAAAGTTCCTT
Source organism: uncultured Chitinophaga sp. (assembly GCA_964404825.1). Taxonomy (GTDB): domain Bacteria; phylum Bacteroidota; class Bacteroidia; order Bacteroidales; genus JACJXF01. Next base: position 12,146 of record CAYOLQ010000054.1, on the reverse strand, counting down.
TTCGATCTCGGGACCCAGAGCGTTTTTTAATGAAATAATACATGCTCTTTTAATTGATGCTATAAGGGGATCGTTTGGTTTTGTGGCATTAAGAATGAAGCTGATTTTCCCATCTTCAACAACCAGATTTTCCACCATACCCAGATCGGCAATGCTTTTACCCTTTTCAGGATGAATAACCTGCTTAAGAATCTGGAGAACGGTATCCCGCGAATATTTCATGATAGTTAATTAAATTTTACTCTGGAATGGCCAGCTCATAAATTAATCAAGACGGTAAAAATACCAAAAAAAATCTTAATTAGATTAATTCTTTATTGGGATCCCAGAAATACTTTTCGAAATCAGCTATGGCATCGTCTTCAATCTGAATTCCTTCGTTTTGAAGTAATTCTTTCATCATATCGGTACCCGGGAAATGGTGTTTTCCGGTAAGCAAACCCATACGGTTTACAACACGGTGTGCAGGTACATATTCTCCAATATTGTGGGAATTATTCATAGCCCAGCCAACCATTCTGGAAGAGCCGGCAGTGCCCAGATAGCGGGCTATTGCTCCATATGATGTTACCCTTCCGTACGGAATAAGACGGGTAACTTCATACACGCGTGTATAAAATCCATCATCATTCTTTTTCTGTGATTTCATGGATGGGGATATCTTTTTTAAGTCTGAATTTCAGATAGTTGATATTGGATCCTTTTTCAAGAAATTTCTGTTCGTAATATGTTCTGATCCCCAGAATGTCGTCAACAATTCCGGAATGATACAGGTCCGGTGTGCTGAAAACAATTTCTATATTGTTATACTTCAGTAAATCAGATGTGTAATCAAACAGGAAATCACTATCGGTTTTAAGATGTATGATACCTCCATCGATAAGAAATTCCTGATAAAATTTTAAAAACCCCGATCCGGTAAGTCTCTTTTTTTTCCTTCGTTCGGATGGCTGCGGGTCGGGAAATGTTATCCATATTTCGCTGACTTCATCAGGAACAAAAAAGGATGTTATTAATTCAATGCGGGTTCTCAGAAAGGCTGCGTTCAGGATTGTCTCCTCATGCGAAGCTTTGGCTCCTTTCCACATCCTGGCTCCCTTGATATCAATACCAATGAAGTTTTTTTCAGGAAAATTTCTGGCCATTCCAACGGTATATTCCCCTTTGCCGCATCCCAGTTCAAGTACTACAGGGTTATTGTTTTTGAAAACTTCCTGTTTCCATTTGCCTCCCAGATGATACTTTTTCGAAGTTATCTCCTCCATACGGGGTTGAAAAACACGGTCGAACTGGCCCAGTTCACCGAATTTTCTGAGTTTATCTTTACCCAAAACTTTATATTTTATTCGATTTTATTGTGTTCTTCGATGCGCAATCCCACGTCGGTAACGGGAATCTCGGGCATTCTCATGCCCTGTTCAATTTCAAAGGTGTACACTCCCCGTGTAGGGAAACGAACTATTTTGCGGTATTCTCTGCTCACCAGTTTAATATCTCCAAAACCATTTCCCTTCCACTTTCCCTTGTCGTCGGCAATTATAATTTCAACAGTATCTCTCCGCGAGTTGCCTGCAGGAGCGGTAGTTGTAACAAATACAAACAGATTGCTTTTGGGATAATCTGTTGTATGTCTCACATTAATAAAAATATTGAAAAACTGCAGACTGTCATTCATGTTCACTTCGAATCGCTTCTTATCCGACCATTTCCATTGTCCTTCTTCAGTTTTACTGTATTCATCATAAACCATAAGCGGATCGCATGATACGATGACAAGGGACAATCCTAATATTACAAAAAGGGATTTCATATCAATTTCCGGGATTCCTGTTTTTCTTTTTCTTTTTCCGTCTGGAAGTGGATTTTTTTTCATCAAAACGTGTAAGGCTGTCCTGACCCACATCATTCTGATAACTTATGTCAACACTCATTACCTCATCGTGCAGGACAAGGTTCTCAGGCAATTCGCCCTTTCTGTTCATTTCAATTACTTCACTCACCCTTTCAACCGGTACCGGAATAATGCTGGTTCCCGCCTCTTTTACCAGAGAATACCAGTATAACCCTCTGTAAATATCTGTTTTTATATGGTATGCATCGCCCTGTTTGGTTTTAAGAGCAACTTCCTTGGGTGGAAAATCCTTCTGGGCATCGAGATAGGAGGTTACCTCGTAATTAAGACAGCACTTGAGTTTCCCGCACTGACCGGCAAGTTTCTGCGGATTCAGTGATACTTCCTGATATCTTGCAGCAGCTGTTGTTACAGAAACAAAATTGGTTATCCATGATGCGCAGCATAACTCCCTGCCGCAGGAACCAATTCCTCCAATACGTCCGGCTTCCTGGCGGGCTCCTATTTGCCGCATTTCAATGCGTATACGGAATTCGTCAGCGAGCAATTTTATGAGCTCACGAAAATCAACGCGTTCATCAGCAATATAATAGAAAATGGCTTTGGTTTTGTCTCCCTGATACTCAACATCACCAATCTTCATATTGAGCTTAAGATCTTCGGTAATTCTGCGCGATCTGAGCATAGTCCTGTTCTCCAGATCAATCGCTTCTTTCCACTTATCAATATCGGCCTGTTTGGCTTTACGGTAAACTTTCCGGAGATCGTCTGCTCCCGGATTCAGTCCGTACTTCCGCATCTGGTGGATAACAATCTCACCTGTCAAAGATACAATTCCTATATCATGACCCGGGGAGGCTTCGACCGCTACCAGGTCGCCTCTCTTCAGGCGTAACTCATTTGTATTTCTGTAAAAGGCTTTACGCGTATTTTTGAACCGGATTTCTACCGCATCAAATTGGTTGATGCCCGGCGGTATATCCCGTAACCAGTCATAATCATCAAGCTTTGCACATCCGCTGAAATAGTTTGATATCTTATCCTGGTTGTCGTTCAGATTCTCTGTGCAGCCTCCTTTACAACAACCTCTGTGAATCATTATTCTACGTTTTAAATAAACCGTTGAAGGTTTGATGCAAAAATAAGTAAAAAAATGATATGAATTGTCAGGGTGACTGGATGAGGGTATTTAGTCTGAAGTCTGTAACAGAATTCCCTTACCATTATCTTTTCAACATCTGTCCAATCTTTAGTCCTGTATCGAGAAATACAATTCTGGCGTTGGCATTTGCCGAAATATGGTTATAAGCGTTGTTGAGCTCCTGATAGATATCAATAACATTTTTCCCGTTAATAAATCTTGAGAATTTAACAGACCAATCCCTTTCATATCTTGCCATATGCGATATTCCTGTATGGCCTGTGTTTACCAGAAAATTTTCTCGAATCATCCGTAAGCCGTATGAAAGAAACATTTTTTGTCTCTCCCTGCCGTTTTTGGCCATATCCTCTACCCAATCAACGAGATCCACCATGCTAAAAGCAAAACTGATTCTCATAAAACTGACAAATTGCTCGAAATTCAATTGATTCTGTCCGTCTTCAGTAAGAGAACTGAGAGCCTTATTGAAATTACCGTTAGCAAGAGTAACAGCATCTTCAATAAGTTCATCTTCCATATCTGTCTTTGATTTCAGAGCTGCTCTGACATCTTCATCACCAAGACGGGGTATTTTTATCAGCTGCGTCCGTGACAATATTGTAGGTAACACCTCTCCCGGTAACTCAGAAACCAATAGAAAAACCGTTCCGGGTGGCGGTTCTTCAACCATTTTAAGCAATTTGTTGGCCGCCGTGGGATTCATTCTTTCCGGCAACCACATTATAAGTATCTTGAAATCGGATTCGTAGGATTTAAGATTTAATTTTCTGATTATGTCTGTGCTCTCTTTTACTCCAATCATTCCCTGTTTATTTTCAATCCCGATTCTGTCGTACCACTGGTACTGATCGAAAAACGGGTTTTCCATTACAATCTCCCTCCATTTTTCGAGTGCTTTTTCAACAGGAGTTTCATCTGACTTTGTAGTCGATTCGGAGGTTGCCGGAAAAACAAAATGAAGGTCGGGATGAACCAGTTTTGCATACTTAACACAAGAAGGGCATTTACCACATGAATCATCCGTTTGCTTATCGGTGCATGAAATGTACTGCCCATAAGCAATAGCAAGTGCCAGTTTCCCTGAACCTTCGGGTCCGTAAAACAACTGGGCATGGCTAATCCTTCCCTCGTTAACAGTGCGGATTAAGCTTTCCTTTATTTCTTTTTGCCCGGGTATTTCTCTAAATAGCATTTAAAAATCTTTTGCGTGATTGCCCCATTTGTTTTCTGTCAGAGTCAAATATAAAAATACTTTTTTTACCTTTGGGGATGTTTTGAAAAAGAACAAAAAAATAACTTAAAAGCAAATTATTATGCTGACTGCAGATAAATTCAATTTCTCCGGAAAAAGAGCAATTGTAAGGGTGGATTTTAATGTCCCTCTAAACAGTAACTTCGAAGTTACCGATGATAACCGTATCAGGGCTGCTTTGCCTACTATCAACAAGATTCTTTCTGATGGCGGATCCGCCATTCTCATGTCCCACCTTGGTCGTCCTGATGGGAAAGTTATTGAAAAATATTCGTTAAAACATGTGGTTTCTGCTGTTGAAAAGGCTCTTGGAAAGCCGGTAAAATTTGCAGGCGAATGTGTAGGCGAAAAAGTTGAAAAAATGGCTGCTGCTCTTAAACCGGGCGAGGTTCTTCTGCTCGAAAACCTCCGTTATCACGAAGAAGAGGAAGGAAAGCCTTATCATCTTGGCAAAGAAGCCACTGAAGAAGAAAAAAAGGCAGGAAAAGCAAAAGTAAAAGAAAGTCAGAAAGAATTCGTAAAAAACCTTTCCAAACTCGCTGATTGCTATGTTAACGATGCATTCGGAACGGCTCACAGGGCTCATGCGTCAACAGCACTTATTGCAGCTCATTTCCCGGGAAACAGCATGTTCGGTTATCTTATTGGAAAAGAACTTCATGCGATGGATAAGGTTTTACATAATCCGGTTAAACCTTTTACAGCCATAATGGGAGGTGCTAAAGTTTCTGATAAAATTCTTGTTATCGAAAACCTGCTCGATAAAGTTGACAATCTGATAATCGGCGGAGGTATGACCTATACCTTCATTAAAGCTCAGGGAGGAAAAATCGGAAAATCACTTTGTGAAGAAGATAAGCTTGATCTCGCTCTGGAACTTATTCAGAAAGCAAAAGCTAAAGGAGTTAAACTAATTTTACCAGTCGATCAGGTGCTTGCAGATGCATTCGACAATGAAGCCAATACAAAAATTACAGATATCGATAAGGGCGAGGAAGGAATGATGGGTCTTGATATTGGTCCCAAAACCATTAAACTCCTTAGCGATGTGATTGAAAACTCCAAAACAATTCTCTGGAACGGACCCATGGGTGTTTTTGAGATGAAAAACTTCCAGAAGGGAACTGTGGCAATTGCAGAAGCTATTGCCCGTGCAACTTCAAAAGGAGCTTATAGTCTTGTCGGTGGAGGAGATTCGGTTGCGGCAGTAAATAAATTCGGGCTTGCTGAAAAGGTGAGTTATGTTTCCACCGGTGGTGGTGCAATGCTTGAATATATTGAAGGTAAAGATCTGCCCGGCATAAAAGCAATAAGAGGATAATAGTTTAACAATACCTGTAATCAGGTTAAAGTAAGATCGCGGTGGGAAAACCTTGTTTTTTTGCCGCGTTTTTTTTAATCCATCATTACCTGGGTTTTGCATGATAGGATTGCGTTTTTTATTTGTTATACCTGAACCTTATTGTTTCATGGATGATTAAACCTGATAAAATATTCAACATTCAAAGTGAGGCCGCATTTCAGGCGTTGGCTCTTGAAATATTCCGGTATCAGTCTAAAAATGTCGCTGTTTATAGGGATTTCCTCTTGCATTTGAAAATTAATCCTGATAAAATCAATGATTTCAGGGAAATTCCATTTCTCCCTGTTGAATTATTCAAATCCCATGAAATAATTGCCCTGAGCAGGAAAGCAGAAATAATTTTCGAATCCAGCGCCACCACGGGAATAATTCCATCAAGGCACTATGTGGCTGATAAAAACCTCTATGATGAGAGTTTTGGCAGAAGTTTCAACAAGTTCTATGGCAGCCCTTCCGGTTACTGTATTCTGGCTTTGTTACCCTCATATCTGGATCGGTCGGGCTCATCTTTGGTATATATGGCCGGGAAACTCATTCAGCAGTCAAATCATCCCGATAGCGGGTTTTACCTGCATAATTATGAAAAACTTATCTCCCTCCTGTTAAAACTCAAAAATGACGGACAGCCAACTCTTCTCCTGGGGGTAAGTTTTGCGCTTCTTGAATTCGCAGAAAAATACAATGCAGATCTGGAAGGAATAGTTTTTATGGAAACCGGCGGGATGAAAGGCAAACGAAAGGAACTCGTAAGAGAAGATCTGCATTCTGTTTTAAAAGCTAAGTTTCATCTCAGTAATATTCATTCTGAATACGGAATGACAGAATTGCTTTCACAGGCATATTCTAAGGGAAATGGGATCTTTTACACTCCGGCCTGGATGAGGGTTTTGGTACGTGACAGCTACGATCCCTTTCTATTGCTGGAAACCGGAAACACAGGTAATATAAATATTATCGATCTTGCAAATATTTACTCCTGTTCATTTATTGCGACTTCGGATCTGGGAAGGCTGAACAAAGATGGGGGTTTTGAAGTTTTAGGACGGTTGGATAATTCGGATATAAGGGGATGTAACCTGATGATTGGTTAAAGTAATAATGGTGCTACAATTCACCACTGAATAGATTTAAAACATCTCTACAAAAACTTTTTTTGAAAATTTCTATGGAACTTAAAGGATTTTATACAATTGGATTACTTATCCTTTCAAACACATTCATGACCCTGGCATGGTACGGACATTTGAAATTCAAAGAATTACGATGGTTTGAGAACCTGGGCCTTTTAGCGGTGATAATGATAAGCTGGGGAATTGCCCTGTTCGAATATTTTGCACAGGTACCGGCAAACAGAATTGGGTTCAAAGGAAACGGAGGGCCTTTTTCATTGGTTGAGTTAAAAGTTATTCAGGAAGTAATCACTCTGCTAACTTTTACAGGATTTACCCTCATTTTCTTTAAAAACGAAGTCCTGAAATGGAATCATTTTGTTGGATTTACACTTCTCGTGCTTGCAGTTTATTTTATTTTTAAGAAATAATATTCAGCCCTGTCAAACCTGCTAATCGCAACAAGGCTGCAATAAAAAACCACAGATGCCTGGATTTAATAAAAATCCGTGCATCTGTGGCCAGTTAACTATCAGAAACTATATAATCAGTGATTCAATTATTCCAGGAATCAGGGTTTATTATTACAGAAACAAGGTTATGATCCAATAACACCCTGCGCTTATCAACATAGTGAGGGGTATCGTAAATATCCATGCAACAATTATATTTCCGGCAACTCCCCATCTGATCGATGATACACGCTTGGTCAAGCCTACTCCCATTATGGCTCCGGTAATTGTGTGTGTTGTACTTACAGGTATTCCGCCAACTGCGCTACCAATAAGTGTTAGGGCACCAGCTGTTTCGGCACTGAAACCCTGAACGGGTTTTAAATGGGTAAGACCACTACCCAGTGTCTTAATTACTTTTCTTCCTCCTACAAGTGTTCCTAACGCAATCACACCATAAGATGAAAAGATAACCCAGGTTGGTACATGAAATTCTCCGGTAAGGTAACCGGTGCTGAAAAGGAGGATGGTTATAATTCCCATCGTTTTCTGGGCATCATTTGAACCATGACCCAAACTGAAAACAGCAGAGGATAATAACTGCATGACCCTGAATAGCTTATCTACCTTTCGCGGCGGCGTTCGCCTGAAAATCAGCATAGTTAGAATCATTATAAAATAAGAGAGTACAAGTCCGATAAGAGGTGATAAAACAATAAAAACCAAAACCTTGGTTATCCCCGCCGGAATAATTGCTGCAGTACCGCCGACAATTAAAGCGGGGCCCATCAACCCGCCAATGAGTGCATGGGAAACACTGATTGGCATTCCGAAATGTGTACAGGTATAAACCCAAATAATTGCACCAATAAGTCCTCCAAGAATTACATATTCATTTACAATTGAGGGATCAACAATCCCTTTGCCAATTGTGGTTGCAACCTTTACTCCAAAGAAAAATACTGCGGCAAAATTAAAAAATGCAGCCCAGGCAACTGCCATAAATGGCGAGAGCACTTTTGTGGCTACAATGGTTGCAATGGAATTTGCGGCATCGTTCATGCCGTTCAGAAAATCAAAAACCAGTGCAATAATTACAGTAATTATAACGATTGTAAGCATAATACAGGATTAAGAAACTTTGAGGATAATAGTTTTAAGAATATCAGAAACCACCTTCATAGCATCAGCTGTTTTCTCCATTGTCTCGATCATCTCTTTCTGCTTAATCAGCTCAATAGCATCTTTTTCCTTTTTGAAAACTGCGGAAATGGCAGTATGATAAAGTTCATCTGCTTCTTTTTCCATTTCTGCAATTTTTTTGCAGGCTTTAAGAATCTTGTTAGGTTTTTTAAGATCATGCAATTCCTTAATTGCTAAGTTTAACTGTTCGCTTCCTTTGGAGATAAGTTTAGCGAAATCTTTGAATTCACCGGGAATTTCTTTCGGACGGTACAGGCGGATACGTTGAGATGTTCCATCGATAAGATTAATAACTTCGTCCATAGATATGGTAAGATGGTTAATGTCTTCCCGGTCGAAAGGCGGAACAAATGACTTATCAAGTTCATCAAATAGCTTTTCTTTCAACTCATCACCCTTATTTTCTAAATCTTTTATCTGCTTAAAGAGATCTTTTTGTTTTACCGGATCATCGTGTTCGAAAATCATTAATTGTGCGGCAGAAACTTTCACTATTATCTGTGATATATCTTCAAACATTGGAAAAAATTTCCTGTCAACAGGGACAAGCTTTTGAAAAAATGTATTGATGCTCATAGAATTAATTAATAAAATGAAGTTGAATTATGCCGCAATGATACTTGTTTAATATTAAGAGAATGTTAATTCAAAATGAACATTGTTAATTTTATAACATGTTACAAAATTATGACAAGGCAACACCGCCGGAAACTACAAACTTCATTGCATCAGTCGGGGCCATGTCCAGTGCACGTACATGCACAGAAGGTACAATAAACATCTCCCCCGAAAAATTATAGGAATGGGGGAAATAAACGGCAACCTTGTCCTTTATCCCTATCTGACTAAGGTCCTCTTGTGTTAAAAACCCGACTTTTTCCAGTTCTGAAATGGTATTCACCTTTACGAGAACCGGCTGGGTAAACTTTTTTTCTTTCCCGACAAATGCCGAAAGTAAATCACGAATCGATGAATAAATCAGTTTGAACAACGGGGCCCGGTCTAGCAACTTTTCAATTGCCCGTCGTACCGGTGCTCCAATAATTGAACCTCCAATAATACCCAGCAAAGTAATAATGAGAAAAATTAACAGAATTCCCAATCCGGGGATGTGAATTTTAATCCAGCTTTCAATGTATTTCTGAATTAACCCATCCACCAGGTTAAACAATAGTACAATGGCATAAATTGTTAACCCCAGAGGCGCCACATACAATAATCCCTGAAAAAAAAATCCAAACAGCTTTTTCATCTCTTTTTATAATGTTTTAGTTCTTCCTTTACTGCTTTTGGCAAACTTTCGATAATCAGTTCATAGGAATGATCAATTAACGACCTGATTAGTTCAACTTTCAGACTGTCATTCATAATAAGAGTATTCCAGTGAGCCTTGTTCATGTGATAACCGGGAATGATAGCAGAAAATTCCTCCCTGAGCGCAATCGCTCTTTCGGGATCGCATTTCAGGTTTAACCGGATTTCACCTTCCAGATTAAGCAGTGCAAAAATCTTATTCTTAATCCTGAAAACAAGAGTATCATCCCCGAAAGGCATATCTTCCGTAACCGCCGGAAGATTCAGACAATATTCGCGGATTTGCTCACTGTTCATTTCATAATGAATTTTGATTTGATTTTGCAAAATTAGTCATTTCCTGCCGATTAGTGCATACCGGATTTCCAGGATTAAAAAACGGGAAATAAAGCTTAATTTACCAGTTTACTCCAGGGATAAATGCACCTTCGATGTGTTCAACCTTTTCACCCTCCCCTGAAAACGTTATTATTATGAGGTCGATCCGACATTCCTTCTCAATACCGTATCTAATCAGATAGGCTTCTGCAGCATCAACAATAAACCTTTGCTTTGCTTTCGAGAGAAGTTCATCGGCACTCACCCTGTCGGTGCCAAACCGGCTTTTTACTTCAATAATTATTATCTCATCACCCTTTTCTGCAACAATATCGATTTCCTTCTGAAAGTAACGCCAGTTGCGGTGAAGAATGTGAAATCCTTTAGCTGTGAGATGGGCTGAAGCCAATTCCTCAGCCTCACGACCCCGGTCGTTGTGTTGTGCCATACTTTTCCGGATAGCTTGTAATTCTATTTCGAAAAACTGACCATAGTCTGGTCTGCTTCAGACCTTAATTGCATCTGCCTGCCAAAAATCAGCGTCCGGTTTGCAATTTGATGACCCGCCGGAAAAGAAAAAACCAGAGGAAATCTAAATTTACCTGTGATGTCTGAAATTATTTCTTCATGATTTTTTCCAAAAGGAACAGCGTTATCCCTGATATCGGTAAATCCGCCCACAACCAACGCTTCAATTCCGGTTAAAAAACCACTCAGCAATAGGTTCATCATCATCCTGTCGATATGGTAGAGGTACTCATCGATATCTTCAATAAACAAAATTTTTCCCTTTGTATCAGGAAAAAATCCCGTGCCGTTTAAACTGTAGAGTACAGACAGATTTCCCCCGGTAAGTTCTCCTTTTGCCTTTCCATGCCGGTTTCCCGGATGGGATTGAAAACTGTATTCCAGTTTTTCTCCAAAAAGAGCTTTCCTGAGACTTTCAGCCGAAGCTTCCGATTCAGCATCATCCGGTCTATACGTCATCGGCATCAGGCAATGAAGGCTTTCGGTATTCAGATACTTGCCCAGATACGAATGAAATACTGTAATGTCTGAGAATCCTGCGATCCACTTGGGATCCTTTTCAAACTTTGAAAAATCCAGATGTCTTAAAGTCCTTAGCGAGCCATAACCACCCCTTGCCGGTATAATTGCTCTGACCTCAGGATCATCGAGCATATCCTGAAAATCTGCTGCCCGTTCCTCATCACTTCCTGAATACTGATTGCATTCACCAAAAAGATTCTTTCCGAATTTGTATTGCAATCCCCATTTATCCAGCAAACTCAGAAATGAAGCGATCTCCTCTGAACTGATTTTTCGAGCAGGAGCAACAATACCAACGGTATCACCGGGATTAAGAAATGGAGGTGTAATCATAGTGTGCAAATTAGTTATTTTTTTCGAAAAGGGATAAAAAGGTCGATACAATTAGGATTTCAGGGGATGTCTTTTTTTCCTATCTTTGCAGCTTGTTGAAAAATCATCTCCTTTTTCATGAAAGATTACAAAAGATACCTTCTAACAGCGGCTCTTCCCTACGCAAACGGACCTATTCATTTCGGACATCTTGCAGGCGTTTATATCCCGGCTGATATTTTTGCCCGTTATCTGAGGCTAAAATCTTCAGATATTATTTTTGTATGTGGATCTGATGAACACGGGGTTCCCATCACCATAAAAGCCAGAAACGAAGGCATCAGCCCGCAGGATGTTGTTGACAAATACCATAAGATTAATAAAGAATCTTTTGAGAAACTGGGTATTACTTTTGACATATACTCACGAACAACTTCTCCTGTTCACTATGAGACGGCTTCAGAATTTTTTCGAACACTTTACGACAAGGGAGAATTTATTGAAAAAACTACCGAGCAGTATTTCGATCCTGAAGCTCTTCAATTCCTTGCCGATCGTTACATTACCGGAACCTGTCCCCGATGCGGAAACGAAAATGCATACGGCGATCAGTGCGAAAGCTGCGGTTCATCACTGAATGCAACAGATCTTATTAATCCCAAATCAATGATTTCAGGTGCTGAACCGGTCCTCAAGGAAACCCGGCACTGGTTCCTTCCCCTGGACAAATATGAACCTTTTTTGAAGAAGTGGATTCTG
>CAYOLQ010000053.1:0-23137 GCA_964404825.1 uncultured Chitinophaga sp. | reverse complement strand
AACAAATCTGAGATCGCCGATTCCGGCATTCGATGTATGCGGATATGCGGCAAGATCTTCAGCCGACTGAAATATTCCATCGGTTATATATCCGAAAAATGCACCAATGGGCAAACCAACACGACTTTGAGTAACCTCAATCCCGTTTCCAAGTTTTCCACCCATGAGTACTGAGTCTATACCACTATTTCCGCCAACAGCAAGAACCTCATTATGAATAGTGGAACCAAGAATACCGATACTGTAATTAAAATCTCCGCGTTTTTCTCTCCAGTTAATATTAAATTCATAACCGTAATTTAAAACTTTAGCGGCATTATAAGTAATGAGTTGACCTAGTCCGTTACCGAGGTATCCGGGTGTGGAAAGAGCAATCAGGATATCATCTGTAACCCGGTTGTAATAATCGAATTCCCCTGTAAGCCTGTTGTTAAGAAAACCAATTTCGAGATCCACATCGGTTTGTGTAGTAGTTTCCCATACAAGGTTCTCGTTACCTGATTTCCCAAAAGATGCAGAAGAATTCTCACTGGGGTTTTGCCCAAAAATAGTACTTATGTTCGATTGAACAAGGGCATAACGGCTATTATAATCAACTTTTTCATTTCCAATCATTCCCCAGCTTGCACGTAATTTCAGATTACTGATGAGCTCAACATTTTCAATAAATGATTCCCTGCCAATATTCCAACCTGCAGCAAATGAGGGGAAATTTCCATACTGGTTTTCCTTTTTAAATTTGGAGGAACCATCTCTTCTGAAAGTGGAAGTGAGAATATATTTACCATCGTATGTATAATTTGCCCGGAACAGGTAAGATATCATGGAATAATTCAGTCCGTCATATACATCGTTTTCAATTGTGTTGATGGTATTCACTAAATTTGCTTCGTCAAGGATATAAGCCGGCTTGATGTACCAGAAATCAGGATCATCACGGATTATATTATTTGCTGTAAGCTTCAGAAATTCCGAACTTGATTCCTGCATAGTATACCCGGCAACCAGATCAATATTACTTTTGCCGAATTCCCTGAAATAACTGACAGTATTTTCCCAAAGCCAGTTGAGGGTTTCATTTCTTTCTTTATGCAAATCGTTAAGAACATTCTGCTGCTGACTAGGTGTACCGTCCGGGTTGTATATGGTGTAAACTGGAGTAAAACTTAAGGGTTTATGGTATGCGGCATCAACACCGAGGCTGGATCTGAATTTCAGATTTTTAAGAAGTTCAATATCAGTATACAGGTTACCAACTCCCCTGATACCGGAATTGAAGTCATTTGAGTATTCCAGATCTGCCAGCGGATTTCCTACGTTATAAACAACTGCGTAGCTTCCGTCGGCATAATAGGGCTCGAGAACAGGCTGAGCCCTGTAGACCGAATAGGTTACGTTTGGAGCATTTTGTTGTTTGTATGGGGCAATGGTAAGGTTATTACCAAAAGTTATCTTTTTAGTTAGCAGGTAAGAATTATTCAGTTTTAAGGTAAATCTTTCGTAGCTTGACTTATCTATTATACCTTCCTGTTTGAATAGTCCGATGCCTACATAATATCTTGAGTTCTCGTTTCCCCCGCTTACTGATAATTGGTGGTTCTGCATGGGGGCAGTTTGAAAAACAAGGTCCTGCCAGTCGGTGTTTGGAACCGCATCAACATTGTTATATGAACCGGGAGATATTTCATTGGAGATAATTGCAAATTCACGACCACTTAACAGGTCAATTTTTTTGGTAAGTTTCTGAATACCGTATTCTGAAACAAAATCGAAAACAGGCTTACCTGCACCGATAGTTCCCGATTTAGTGGAAATGATAATTACACCATTAGCTCCTCTTGAACCGTAAATAGCTGTTGCTGATGCATCTTTCAATACCTCCATGGAGGCTATATCCGAAGAATTCAGAAAAGATATATCGTTCAGAATTGTACCGTCGACAACAAAAATCGGGGATGAATCGTTGAAGGTGCCGACCCCTCTGACCCTTATCACGGGTATCGCACCCGGGGCACCTGAGAGACTGGTTACCTGTACACCCGCTACTTTACCCTGAAGACTTTGTTCCGGGCTGATGGATGTGATTTTTGTGAGGTCGGCTGCTTTAACCGAGCTTACAGCTCCCGTTAAATCACTTTTCTTAACCGTACCATAACCAATGACGACAATTTCATCGATATTGGTAGTTTCAACATTGAGCACGACATCAATTATGGTCTGATCGCCAACAGCAATTTCGGTTTTTTCATAACCAATAAAAGAAAATATGAGAATGTCGGAAGGAGAAGCCGAGATGGAATACTCGCCATCGAGATTGGTGCTTGTCCCTCTTGATGTTCCCATGATAACAACAGTTGCTCCCGGTATGGGCCCATCCTGATCGGCTGCCAGTACTTTTCCTGTAACGGTAACAGTCTGACCGAAGATCTGCGAAATACTGATTACCAACAGAAAAACAAGGAGGACAGGATATCTGAAAAATTTACTCTGAGATATCATCTTCATAGTTTGGTTTTTTGTTAAGAATAATTATTATTTAGAGTTAATTTGGTTTGAAACAATGGAACAGCTTAGGATTTATCGAGCCACCCTCCCTTGAAACCTGCTTTTTTTAATCCGTTAATGATATATGGGTTAGTTTTCATTATGTTCCAGATTAATTCTGAATGGTAATTTTCGAGCTGTATGAGTATCGGGCCCTGATCAATCCCCAGGTAATCTATATCAAACCAACCTTTCTCCTGAGTTTCAGGGGATTTATAGGTCATGTTGAAGGCATCTTTAAAGCCGTATTCCTGATACAATTTGTCGCCGAAGGTTATTCTCATGGTATAAAGAGCATTGATGCATTCATCAGGTGCAAACGGGATAGACCCTCCAGCGGCCGTAGGTGTAATTGTTCCGTCGTCTTCCTTGTACCGG
Source organism: uncultured Chitinophaga sp. (assembly GCA_964404825.1). Taxonomy (GTDB): domain Bacteria; phylum Bacteroidota; class Bacteroidia; order Bacteroidales; genus JACJXF01. Next base: position 20,215 of record CAYOLQ010000053.1, on the reverse strand, counting down.
GCACCGGCACCTCTCGCCCAGTAGGTATGGAAACGCCTGCCATCCTGAACAACGTCAGCAGGGCCGTCACAGGCAGATAATCCCCATATATTTTCACTGTATGATTCAAACCCGCCCGGATTATCAATGCAATACTGCCTGTTTGAAAGAGTGGCCCTTCTTGAGTTTTCGAAATAATCGATTCCTTTGGTTGATATAAAGGGATCATAAATGCCTCTGAAATCAATAAACATATGAGAATACTGATGTCCGAAGAGCGGGCCGAAATTCAGAAATTCCATACCTTTGAATTCCATCCATTCGTAAGTTTTACACCAGCTGTTCCATGCAGAATCGTGAATAGCATGGGTAGGAGATCCAAGACCCAGAATTACTACCATCATGGATTCGTTGTAACCAATCCACCTTGCCGGAATAAAACCTTTTTCCGGATGCCAGCCCATAGACATGGTTTCCTGTCCTTCCATAGCCCATTCCCAGTTAACTCTGAGATAAATTGAATCGGCCAGTGAGCGTATTCTTTCTTCTTTGGGATCGGTTCCGGTAAAATAGGACTGACATGCAAGAATACCTGCAAGTAACCATCCCGTGTCGACAGTTGATAATTCCACCGTTTTATAACGATGGCCTTCACCGTATGTAAGAAAGTGATAATAAAAACCCTGATATCCTGAAACGCCTTCTGTATCGGGACCCTGTTTGGAATTCCATAGCCAGCTTAATGTTTTTTCGACTCTTTCAGCCGCTTGTTCACGCGAGATATACTCATTCTCAACGCCAATAATGTAACTGGTAAGCCCAAAACCTGTTGCAGCGATACTGGTAAAGTTCCGGGTCGGGAAACGATCCGGGATCTGACCTGTGGGCTCGTCAACTTTATCCCAGAAAAAATTAAAAGTGCGGATTTTCAGATCATCCTCGAATTGTTCTCTTGAAATATCGGCAGGTTTGCAGGATGCGACCATTACCAGAATGGCAACCGAAAGAAGGTAAATAGAATTTCTGAGTTCTTTTCTTAGCGTCATAAAGGAATTCTTTAAGTAATTTGAGGCTGACAGGAATTTTTTCTATTTATGGGCATTTTTATTTTATACAAGTTCCAACTTTTTATACTGGAAGAAAAGGATTTTAATACACCTTTGATTCTCCTTCTGAAAAGGAAGTGAATAAGTACCACACCGAATATTCACACATTAAACAATCCGGATTACAAATAGTTGAAATACAATAAAATAAAAAATAATAAATGTTATATTTGCTTTGCATATTTTATTGTACTTATGCACTGTATTTTACTATTAAATGTTTATTAGCATATTATTTCATTTATTCATGAGTTCCTTTCAAACCCTTAGCTAGCTTAATTATGAACATTTATCGCTTTTTTGTTCTTTTTATGATATTTTTTGTTCCCACTGAACCGATGGTAGTCCGGGTCTCAGCTCAATCGTCACAGTCCTTTTCAATAAAAAATTTTAGCAGACAGGATTATCAGGCTGAAAATCAGAATTGGTCTGTTACGGAGGATTTTGACGGTTATATCTATTCTGCCAACAATATCGGACTTCTTGAATTCGATGGTACTGAATGGAGTTTTTATCCTTCCCCGAATGGTAGCATCATACGGTCGGTAGCTGTTGACAGGAAAAACAGGATTTTTACGAGTGGATACAGGGAGTTAGGTTTCTGGGAACGCGATAAGCGTGGCGAATTGATTTATCATTCCTTAAACCAGAAAGCCGCGCAATTTTTTAATGCCAATGAAGAATTCTGGACAACACTAATTCATGAGGATAAAATTTATTTTCAGTCATTTAATTCTCTGTTTATTTATCATAGTGATTCATTTACTATCATACGGCCCGAAGAGATTATCAACTCTATTGGTATTGTGGATGATAAAATTGTGGTTCATCTTACCGGTAAGGGAATTTATACAGTTGAGGATACCATTCTGAAGGCTTTAATTACCAGTCCATACATAAGAAACAGTAAGGTAAGATTTATGCAAATGGCAGATGATTCCGGTTTTCTTATAGGTACAGCTTATGAGGGCGTTTTTCGATACAGTGATGGCGAACTGAAGCCATTTCTTAAGGATTGGGTGGATTATTTTTCCAAGAATGAGATTAACAGGGGAGCCATAACCAGCGAAGGCCATATACTGATAGGAACAATACTGGATGGACTTTCAGTTTTTGATCGGGATGGGAAACTGCTTTCCCATGTTAATACTGAGAATGGTCTTCAGAACAATACTGTTCTTGGCATTCTCTGCGACAGAAATAACAATATATGGTTATCGCTCGACAGAGGCATTGATTTTATTTCGTTTAAAACGGACTCCAGTTATTCTTTTTTCCCCACCAGGGGGATAGGTGCGGTTTATTCAGCAGCAGTTTTTAAGAATAAGCTTTATCTGGGGACCAACCAGGGTGTATTTTACAGGAACCAGAATGCCGGTGATCAGGCTTTTTCATTTTTAGAGGGGACTCAGGGACAAACTTGGAATTGCAATGTTTATGACAATTGTTTGTTTATTAGTCACAACAATGGAACCTTCATTGTAGAAAAGGAGGTGGCTGATAAAATTTCCAATGTGGGAGGGGGATTCAGTCTCATCCCAAACCCCAGATATGCTGAAAGTCTGGTGCAGTGTACGTATTCAAATATTGTTTTTTATAATAAAGCGGGAGGGAATTGGCAATATTCATATCAGCTTACGGAATTCAACGATTTAATACGATATCTTGAGATTGATCACCTGAATAACGTATGGGCCAGTCATATGCACCGCGGTGTTTATAACCTGAAATTAAGCGACCATCAGGATTCCATACTTGCTGAACGCTACTATGGCGGGGAAACATTTGGGAAAGAGAACAATATCCAGGTATTCCGGATTGAAAACAGGGTGGTATTTACAACCGGAAAACAGATCTTCACATACGATGATATTAACGACACCATCATTCCTTATTCACAACTGAATGCTCTTATCGGAGAATTCGCTGCTTCACACAGAATTATTGCCGGACCCGAGCATCATTACTGGCTTCTGAGTAGCACCGGAATTGCACTATTCAGGATTGAGAATAATAGTTGTGAAAAGCTAAAAGAGTATCCCATTGAACTATTCAAAGAGCATCTGATTATTGGTTATGAGAATATTATTCCACTCTCAGCCAGATCCGGACTACTTTGCCTTGATAACGGTTATGCAATTCTAAATGCCGAGGTGCCGGATATTTCTCATCTTATTACCAGCAGGACAATAAATGTTAAATCGATTGAAATCAGCGATGCCATTGGAAGAACCGAAAGAATCAGAATCGATAAAGCTGAAATAGGAATACCCTACAATCGAAATAGTTTGTTGATCAAATATTCATTCCCCATGTATTCAGGTGAAGATGTAAAATTTCAGGCTTTTGTGGAGGGTATTGATACCGGATGGTCTACCCCTGTTGCAAAGCCTGAATTCAGTTTCAAACGGCTACCTGCAGGAGAATATACAATTTATGTAAAGGCATCCAATAACTGGCGTCAGACCAGTCAGACGAATCAGCTGAATATTGTTATTTCCCCACCCTGGTATTTTAGTGGGATCAGTTTTGTGGTTTACCTGTTGATAATAACCGGTACAATAATATATTTCCGAAGTATGTTAATTGGCCGGTACCGACGCAGAGAACAAAAAATCAGGGAGGCAAAAGAAAGAGAGTTAATCAGGCTTCGGAATGAGAAACTCGACTCTGAGCTTTCCTATAAAAGTCAGGAGCTCGCAAATTCCACCATGTCGATAATTAAAAAGAATGAATTTCTGATCGAAATCAAGGAAATCATTAAAGCACAGAAGGAGGAGCTTGGATTGAGGTATCCGGACAAGTATTACCAGCGGTTAATACGTAAAATTGACACAAATATTTCCAGTATAGATGACTGGAAAATTTTCGAAACACATTTCGAGCGGGCACATGAGAGGTTTCTTCATAAGCTGCTAAGTACTTATACGGCGCTGTCTCCGGGTGATCTTCGTTTATGTGCCTATCTGCGTATGAATCTTTCCTCCAAGGAAATTGCCCCTCTTATGAAGATTTCAGTAAGGGGGGTTGAAAACCATCGGTATAAGTTGCGAAAAAAGCTTAATCTGAAGCCTGAAGAGAATCTTATTGATTTTATTTTGGGTTTGTAGGAAGCTTTTAATTCTGTTTGTTTATTCCAAAAATAGTGGTATAATTGCATACCAGAACAGACCAGAACAATTAAACTTTTTAATAAACTAATTATGAATAAATCAAGGTATTACGGATCAAAACCAAAGATTGGTATCCGCCCGGCAATTGATGGCCGGCGTAAAGGCGTCAGAGAATCTCTCGAGGCTCAGACAATGAAAATGGCCATGAACGCCGCTGCGTTCTTATCCGCGAATCTCCGACATTCCGATGGTTCTCCGGTTGAATGTGTAATTGCAGACACATGCATTGGCGGTGTTGCTGAAGCTGCTATGGCGGCAGATAAATTCCGCGCTGAAGGTGTAGGAGTGTCTCTTACAGTTACTCCCTGCTGGTGCTATGGAAGTGAAACAATCGATATGGATCCTCACATTCCTAAAGCTATCTGGGGTTTCAACGGTACTGAACGTCCGGGTGCTGTTTATCTGGCTGCTGCGCTGGCCGGACATACCCAGAAGGGTATACCTGCTTTCGGTATTTACGGACGCGACGTTCAGGAAGCCGGTGACGATACTATTCCTGCTGATGTTCAGGAAAAACTTCTGGGCTTTGCAAGAGCAGCTCTGGCTGCCGCTACCATGAAAGGAAAATCATACCTGTCAATGGGTTCTGTTTCTATGGGGATCGCCGGATCGATAGTCGACGACCATTTCTTTCAGAAATACCTGGGCATGCGAAATGAATACGTTGATATGTCTGAGTTTGCACGGCGAATTGAAGAAGAGATTTACGATAAGAAAGAATTAGAAAAAGCTCTGATTTGGGTAAAGAAAAACTGCAGGGAAGGACAGGATTTGAACTCCCCCGAACAAAAGAAAAGCCGCAAACAACTGGATCACGATTGGGAATATGTAATTAAGATGACTTTGATTGCCAAAGATATGATGATAGGAAACCCTGTTCTGGAAAAACTGGGTTTTGGTGAAGAAGCTTTGGGCCATAATGCAATTGCAAGTGGATTTCAGGGACAGAGACAATGGACTGACCATTATCCCAACGGTGATTTTATGGAAGCAATTCTGAATTCATCTTTCGACTGGAATGGCCTGCGTGAAGCTTTTGTTGTAGCTACGGAAAACGACAGTCTGAACGGGGTTGCTATGCTTTTTGGACATCTTCTTACCAATACAGCTCAGGTATTTGCTGACGTACGGACTTACTGGAGTCCGGAGGCAATTACCCGCGTTACCGGTTGGAAACCTGATGGCCTTGCAGGAAACGGTTTTATCCATCTTATTAATTCCGGATCAGCCGCACTGGATGGCTCCGGACAGCAAACTATCGATGGAAAACCTGCCATGAAACCCTTCTGGGAAATAAGTGAAAAGGAAGTGCAGAAATGCCTGGATGCTACAACCTGGTATCCTGCAATTTATGAATATTTCAGGGGAGGAGGTTTTTCTTCAGAATTTAAAACTCCGGGTGGCATGCCGGTTACAATGTGCCGTCTGAACCTCGCAGATGGTCAGGGTCCAGTTATGCAAATCGCCGAAGGATGGAGCGTTGAAGTTCCTCAGAAAGTTCATGATATATTGAACAAGAGAACCAACGAAACGTGGCCTACTACATGGTTTGTGCCCAGAATCACACAAAAAGGAGCATTCACCGATGTATATTCTGTAATGGCTAACTGGGGCGCTAACCACGGTGCATTTGGGTATGGACATTTCGGAGCGGATATTATAACACTGTGTTCGATTCTCAGAATCCCCGTTTGCATGCATAATGTTCCCGAAGATAAGATATTCAGACCCAGTGCATGGGCATCCTTCGGTATGGATAAGGAAGGTTCCGATTATCGTGCATGTGAAAACTATGGACCGGTTTATAAGTGACAGGATAAAACACCCTCGCGGGCTTGTCTCATAGTTGATGCAAAAAATTGATTTTATTATTGTTTGTAAGCTTATCTTGCAAAAGTGAGATAAATTGGTATAAACAGTAAAATAATTAACTCTGTGGTTCTGTGGATACTCTGTCAACTCTGTGTAACAAAATTAATTACACAGAGAAGTCACTGTATGCACTGAGAATAAAATTTCTTAAACCGGTTTTCATGAAGGAATCGAAACAATCGCATCCGAAATACCTGCAGATTATCGATTCTGTAATGAACGCATTGCAGAAAGGGGAGTTGAAGGAAGGAGAAGGACTCCCCTCCGTAAATCAGGTTATTCGTAAATGGGGTGTTTCGAGAGACACCGTTGTAAAAGCCTATAACGAACTTAAAAAACGCGGGGTGGCAGAATCTGTTCCTAACAAGGGATATTTTATAAAGGAAGATTCTGAAAAGGTTTTTTTGTTTCTGGATACTTACAGTGCTTTTAAAGAGGGACTTTATAATGCATTCAGAGCAGAACTCCCCGAAACAACAGACATCGAAATTCTCTTTCATCATTACAATTTCAGGGTGTTCGAATCCATGATCAAAAATAGTATTGGCAGGTACAGCAATTATGTGATTATGTGTTACGATGATCCCCGGATAACCGGTGTTCTGAAAATGTTACCCGCCGAGAAAATCCTTTTACTGGATATGAAAATGCATGTTCCTGATACATATTCCTATGTAATTCAGGATTTCGATGATTCATTCTATAACTGTCTCACCGAAGCAGAGTCACGTTTCCGTAAATACGAAGAGATTGTTTTCATTCATCCTCCGCGAACCATGCACCCGGAAGTTTCAAAACGTGCATTCAAACGATTCTGTAAAAATAAAGGCCTGAAGGGAAGTATCAAAGATTCTGTAGATCCCTCCAGAATCCAAAAGGGAATGGCATTTATTGTTGTAGCAGATACCGATCTGGCAATAATTGTTGAAACTGCGCGGAAATTGAAACTTGTTCCGGGAAAAGATATAGGACTGGTCTCTTATAATGATACAGCTCTGAAAAGAATAATCGGTAACGGAATCACTGTCATTTCAGCCGATTTTGCTCTCATGGGAAAAAGAGCTGCCATAGCGGTAAAGAGCAATTCAGTGCATAAAGAAACAATTCCCGCACGACTGATTATCCGCGATTCTTTATAAGAATCTCATTCTTTGTGATTCATTAAGGTGACTTTTTTTGCAAATTGAAATTATTTTAGTTTCTTTGCTTCCATATTAAAACAAAAATGAAACATTTAGTAAACAATTGGTGGTGGCAGTTAGTAATCCTTTCTATCGGGAAGTGAGCCAGCATTGATCTGTTACAAACAATAAATCAACGGCCTGTCGAACTCTCGACAGGCCGTTTTTGTTTACTGAGTGACAACGAAATCAGAATTGCGAAATATGAAAGAAACTAAGCTTATCTCGAACCTTTATGCACTTCCTGCCGGACTTGCAGATATCATCACACCGGTTACCATCTATCTGAAGGTGAGGGATCAGTATCCCAATGCCATATTGCTTGAGAGTTCCGATTATCACGGTAACGCAAACAGTATGAGTTACATTTGTTTTGATTTGTTGTCTGTTTTTAAATTGCAGGATCGTGAGATTTCCATCGCCTTAGCTGATGGCAGCAAAAGTAAAATCCCTGTAAAAGATGTTCTTACGGTTCCTGACACCCTTCAGGCCTATATTCAGTCGTTCAGAATTGAAAAGCAGAATGATCATAGCGGAATGGCTGTTAACGGACTGTTTGGATATACTTCATACGATGCAGTTAGTAGTTTCGAAACCATTCGTTTTACAAATCCGACAGATGAGAATTGCCGTATTCCTGAGATGCAATACGGATTGTATCGTTTCGTACTGGGCATTAATCATTTTACCAACCGTATTCATCTTCTTGAAAATTTTCCCGCAGGTGAGACAAGCCGCAGAGCGGAGGTAACCAAACTGTTGTCGAACCGCAATTTCGGAACCTTTCATTTTGAAGCCGGATTTGAAGAGAAATCCAATATGAGTGATGATGATTTTAAGAGTATTGTCAGTAAGGGCAAAAAGCACTGTTTTCTGGGTGATGTTTTTCAGGTTGTATTGTCACGTCAGTTTTCACAACAGTTTAAGGGAGATGAATTCAATGTTTACAGGGCATTGAGAAACATTAATCCTTCTCCGTATTTGTTTTATTTCGATTTCGGGGGATTCAAACTCTTCGGTTCTTCGCCGGAGGCTCAGCTTGTTATAGAGAAAGGTATTGCGAGGATTAACCCTATTGCGGGTACTTTCAAACGAAGCGGAAACGACGAGGAAGACCGGCAGCTTGCCATCGACCTTACAAACGATCAGAAAGAAAACGCTGAACATGTTATGCTTGTTGATTTGGCGAGGAACGACCTGAGCCGGAATTCTTCGCGTGTAATGGTTAAGACCTACCGCGAGGTACAGTTTTATTCGCATGTAATTCACCTTGTTTCGGAAGTAATCGGAGAAATGAATGAAGGTTTCAACCCTGTTAAAGTGTTTGCTGATTCATTTCCGGCCGGAACCCTTTCGGGCGCACCCAAGTTTAAGTCGATGGAATTAATCGACAGTTTTGAAAACCGGAACCGGGGTTTTTATGGCGGTGCAATAGGGTACCTTGGATTTAACGGAGATGTGAATCATGCCATCATGATCCGATCCTTCCTGAGCAAAAATAACACCCTCTATTACCAGGCCGGCGCAGGAATTACCGCCGCGTCTGTTGAGGAAAATGAACTCAATGAAGTAAATAACAAACTTGGTGCTTTAAAGAAGGCCATTGAAATTGCCAGAGAAATCTAAACCGTTTGAAATTTTAACAAAACCATTCAGCTGATAATGCAATAATCCGAAACAACATGAAACTATTGGTACTCGATAATTACGATTCATTCACCTATAACCTGGTACATATTCTTAGAGAGCTGACAGCCGGACCTGTGGAGGTTTTCCGGAACGATGAAATTTCTCTTGAGGAGGTCGGAAGATTTGATAAGATTGTAATTTCGCCCGGACCCGGCGTACCCGACTCGGCAGGAATATCAAAGGAGCTGATTAGAAAATATGCTCCCGAGAAAAGCATTCTGGGTGTTTGCCTCGGGTGTCAGGCTATTGCCGAGGTATACGGAGGGAGTCTTACCAACCTCGATCAGGTCTACCACGGTGTGGCAACCTATATGAAAGTGCTGGACGAAAATGAAAGACTGTTCCGTGATATTCCGAAGGATTTTACTGCAGGCCGTTACCATTCATGGGTTGTGAATGAATTCGATCTCCCCGAAGAACTTAAAATTACCTCGGTTGATGAGAAAAATATGATTATGTCGCTGAGTCATGTGAAATATAACCTTAAAGGAGTACAGTTTCATCCGGAGTCGGTGCTGACGCGGTATGGGAAACAGATGCTTCTTAACTGGCTGGAAATATAAAAAAATGAAAGAAATACTACGAAGACTGATTGCCTACCAGCACCTTAGCAGGGAAGAGGCAAAAGAAACACTGATAAACATTACCAAAGGGGTATATACCCAATCGGAAATAGCCGCATTTCTTACTGTTTATATGATGCGGATGATTACGGTAAACGAACTTTCCGGTTTCAGAGATGCTCTGCTCGAACTGTGCATGGTTACTGACCTTTCCGATTTTGAAACAATCGATTTATGCGGAACCGGCGGTGACGGTAAAAACACATTTAACATTTCCACAATTTCATCGCTTGTGGTTGCAGGAGCCGGTGTGAAAGTGGCCAAACACGGCAATTACGGGGTGTCGTCTGCCTGCGGATCCAGCAATATAATGGAACACTTCGGGTATACCTTCACAAACAATCGTGATATCCTGCTTTCACAGCTCGATAAGGCAAACATCTGCTTTTTGCACGCTCCGCTGTTTCACCCGGCGATGAAGAGTGTCGGGCCTATCCGCCGGGAACTGGGTGTAAAAACTTTTTTCAACATGCTGGGTCCTATGGTTAATCCCTCTTTTCCGAAAAATCAAATCATTGGTGTATTTAGTCTCGAAACAGCGAGGCTTTACAATTACATTTATCAGCAGACCGACCGGAATTATTCAATCATTTATTCCCTCGACGGGTACGACGAAATCTCACTTACCGGCGATTTTAAGGTTATCTCAAACGGGGAGGAGCAATTGCTTTCTCCTTCACAGATAGGAATGCCCTTTCTTACTGCCGCTGAGCTTTTTGGTGGTGATACTGTTGCTGAAGCGGCAAAAATTTTCTCTTCCATTCTCGCAGGAAAAGGTACGGAAGCCCAGAATGCTGCAGTAATTGTGAATTCCGGATTCGCACTTCGAAGAGTATCCCCCGGAAAAAGCATGGAAGAATGCTTTGAAATGGCAAAAAGTTCTCTCTTCGGAGGGAAAGCATTAGAAACCCTGAAGAAAATTGTAGCATGAACATACTCGACGCGATTATAGAAAACAAGAAAAAAGAGGTTGGGGTCAGGAAGAAGTTCTTCACAGTCAGCCAGCTGGAATCCTCAGAATATTTTATTGCTGAAAGGCCTTCCTTTCGCGAGGCGATAGCCGCCAATGGTCCATCCATTATTGGTGAGTTTAAGCGCAGATCACCATCCAAAGGGATAATCAACACCCAGGTGGAAATCGATGAAGTTGCCAAAGGCTACGAGGAGGCAGGGGTAAAGGCCATGAGTATCCTTACCGATCTTGAGTTTTTCGGGGGAGATGAACTGGATCTGCAGAGAGTAGCTGCTTATTCATCGCTTCCGCTCCTGCGAAAAGATTTTATTATTGATGAGTATCAGATTATCGAATCGAAATCAATAGGAGCGAGTGCAATTTTGCTAATCGCAGGGGTACTATCGAAGAAAGAAATTCATAAATTTACAGGTGTGGCGTTAAACCTTGGACTAGATATTCTCTGTGAAATTCATGACCCATCTGAACTGGATAAACTGGATGCGAGAAACAAAATTCTGGGAATTAACAACCGTAACCTGAAAACCTTTTCAGTGGATCTGGGACATAGTCAGGAACTTATCAGACAGTTGCCGGCCGATAGTCTGAAAGTGGCGGAGAGTGGACTCAGCAGCTATGAGGAGGTTAAACTTTTATTTGAAACCGGCTTTGACGCTTTTCTCATTGGAGAGAATTTCATGCGCACTCCTGATCCGGGACGCGCTGCAGAGAAGTTTATAAAGGGATTAAGACAGGAAATACGATGAACCGGATTGCGATAAAGGTATGCGGTATGCGCGACAGTGAAAACATCCACCGTCTGGCTGAACTGAATCCCGATCTGATGGGATTTGTGTTTTATCCCGAATCCGCACGCTACGCAGGTGAAATTCCACCGGAGGGGATGTTTGAGTCGTTTCCGCCGGGAATACTTCGTACAGGGGTTTTTGTTAACGATGATTTGTACAGCATTAAGGCGCATATCCTCAGGTACCGTCTGCAAGCCGTTCAGCTGCACGGAAACGAAACGGAAGTACTTTGCGAAAATCTGAAAGCGGATGGGATGAAGGTAATAAAAGCCTTCAGCATCGGTGAACATACCGACTTTTCAACAATGACGCGTTTTGTGAACTGCACCGATTACTTTTTGTTCGATACGGCAACGAAAATGCCGGGTGGCAGTGGAAAGAAGTTTAACTGGGACATGCTGGAAAATTATAAACTCGGGCATCCATTTTTTCTTAGCGGGGGGATCGGTCCGGGAGATGCACTGAAATTAAGGAAACTAAAACATACGGCGCTTGCAGGGGTGGATATTAACAGCCGGTTTGAAACAGAACCCGGCATTAAGGATATTGAAAAAGTGAAAGAGTTTATTAAGATTATCAGAGGGTAGAATTTGTTCAGAAAATAAATAATAGTTTTTAAAAATGAAGAAAACATTTCTGTCAGACGAAAAAGGTTACTACGGCGATTTTGGCGGGGCATTTGTTCCCGAGATGCTGCGCGAAAATGTCGAGTCGCTGAGAAAAGTTTATTTTGACATTATCGGCTCTGAAGTATTTAAAAAGGAATTTCATTCCCTGCTTGCAAATTATGCCGGCCGGCCATCGCCTTTGTTTTTCGCACAGAGGCTGAGTGAAAAGTATGGTGCAAAGATTTACCTGAAAAGGGAGGATCTGAACCATACCGGTTCGCATAAAATTAACAATACACTGGGACAGATTCTTCTCGCCAGGCATATGGGTAAAAAGCGTATCATCGCCGAAACCGGTGCAGGTCAGCATGGTGTGGCAACTGCCACTGTCTGTGCACTTATGGATATGGAATGTATTGTTTATATGGGCGAAACCGATATAGAACGTCAGGAACCCAATGTCCGCCGCATGGAGATGCTGGGAGCAACCGTGATCCCGGCAACAAGCGGAAACAAAACCCTGAAAGACGCCACGAATGAAGCTTTACGCGATTGGATATGCAATCCTGAAAATACTTTTTATATAATCGGATCGGTTGTAGGGCCCCATCCCTATCCCGATCTTGTGGCTCAGCTTCAGTCTGTAATAAGCGAGGAGATGCTCTGGCAGATGAAGGAAGCAGAAGGAACAGAAGATCCCGATTATATCATTGCATGTGTAGGTGGAGGGAGCAATGCAGCCGGGTCGTTTTACCATTATCTCGACAGAAAAAATGTTAAACTCATAGGCGTTGAGGCAGCCGGAAAAGGTACAGAAACGGGTCTTACCGCTGCAACAATTGCTGTTGGCGAACCTGGCATCATTCACGGAAGTATGACAATGCTTATGCAGACACCCGACGGACAAATTACCGAGCCTTACTCTATTTCTGCAGGCCTTGATTATCCCGGCATCGGACCCCTTCATGCCTGGCTGGCCCGTTCAGGAAGAGCCAGCTATTTGAATGTAATCGACAAGGAGGCACTTGCAGCAGCATTTGAGCTTACCCGCCTCGAAGGAATTATTCCCGCTCTCGAATCGGCCCACGCTCTGGCTGTTCTGGGTAAACTCGGACTGAAAAAGCACGAAACCGTTGTTGTGAATGTTTCGGGAAGGGGTGATAAAGACATGCAGGCATATATTAATGCGAGAAGCCTGTTTTACAAAACTCCAAACTCCAATACCTTATGAACCGTCTCACCAAACTCTTTAACACCAAAAAAACTGACATACTCTCGGTTTATTTCACCGCGGGATATCCGGCTCTGAATGACACTTTCCGCATAATTACCGAACTGGAGAAAAGAGGAGCAGATATTATTGAAATCGGTATTCCTTTTTCTGATCCCATTGCTGACGGACCTGTTATTCAGAAAAGCGGGACGAAGGCTCTTCTCAACGGGATGACGCTTACGCTTTTGTTCGAACAACTGAAGGAAATCCGCGAGTATTCATCCGTTCCGCTGGTGATGATGGGATATATCAACCCGATTCTAAGGATGGGAATTGAAAATTTTCTGGAACATGCCGCACAGACGGGAATTGACGGTGTAATTATCCCCGATCTTCCCCCCGAAGAATACATCGGTAAGTACAAAACCCTTTTTGAAAAAGCCGGAATCTTCAATAATTTCCTCATCACCCCGCAAACTCCGGATGAAAGGCTCAGGCAAATTGATGCATGGTCGGAAGGGTTTATTTATATGGTTTCTTCTGCTGCAACAACCGGAAGCAGGGAAAACTTCGATGCAAGCCAGCTCGACTATTTTAAAAGAGTCAGCGATCTGAACCTGAAAACTCCCCGGCTCATTGGCTTTGGAGTTTCCAACCATAATACCTTTGAGCAGGCATGCAAATATTCCAACGGCGCGATTATAGGATCCGCCTTTATAAAAGCAATGGGTGAAAATGGCAGTCTTGCACAAAAGGTTGGAGATTTCCTTGAAAGCATACGCGGATAAAAAAGCCACAGATAACCTTTATGACCCACTCGTCACTTGTCACTTGTCACTTGTCACATGTAACAAGTGACGAGTGACGAGTGAACTTGATTATCGGTGAATTATCGCTTTCGAATTATTTTCCGGTAGTAGCGTAATCGTACAAAGTATAATTCACAACCAGCTCAGGTAGCATATATTTCTCGGGGTAATCACTGGATGCAAACCTGAAGCCCGGGAATTTTTCTTCGGGATAGAGTCTGAGCATCATACCGTAATTTGGCAAAGGAATATTGTCGGTATTTGGATTCGGCACATAAATACTGGTAACATCGAAGGATACCATATTTGTATTCAGGTTGAACGGATGTACCAGAACCTGACCGATTTCAGTTGTTTTTGGCTGTGTGTTCCATGTGACACCTTCCTCTTTCCATGGCTCAACTACCTGCTGCAGAACTGCTCCATACCATGGATACTGTGAATCCCACAGGCCTTTACTGCGGAATTCTGTTTCATCCCAGGGAATAGGGAGATCGTAATACAGGTTGAGGTAAACACTTTTAATAACTGCACTTTTCGGAAGCTGGCCGAGGTTAAACCATATCAGGCTGCGGTTGCTTCGCATAACGGTAAGAACAGGTTCTGAAAGAAAAGTAGCTTCAAAATACTTGTGGCTTCCGAAATTTTTATCCGGTTCAAGATTGGAAATCATTGCATCCATTCCACCGTCGGGTCCGGGTTTCAGTTTCAGGGTCTGATAAGGCTCCTGGCTTCCGATATAAATTATATAGGGATTATTTTCACTGCTGGCCAGGATTTCCCTCCCGGTAAGTTTTAGTCTGACTTCCGGGAAACCCTCTTTAAAAACAACCATTTCATAATACTGGGCGGCTCTTATTTCCAGCTTGTTAACCATTGGCTGGAGTTTGAAATTGTGCGACCAGCCATCGGGAGCCATCACATACAATTCAGCATCGGTAACCAATGAAGGACGCATAAGAAGAGGATTATCGAGCATTGCCATAACAAAGAACGGCCAGGGTTTTACAACCTGAACCATAAATGTGGCATAACCGAAATCGGATGGAGTAAATCCCTCTACAGGCAAAACCTCAGGTGCCATCTGGGTTGTTTCACCCGGATAAATCGAGAAAAACATCGGAACAGGCTGATTTACCAGATAGGCTCTGGGTGAACCTTCCACCGGAGTGGCATAAATAACCCTGCCGAAATTATTCAGGACCATAAATTTTGTCAGAAAAAATTCACCGGCTCTGATTTCGATTTGTTCACTTACAAACCCGTTTCCAAACCCGTAAACAGGTATCAGCTTGTCTTCAAAGATCATCTCACCGTTAGCGCCTGTAACAGAAATCAAAAGCTGATACGATGAGAAGATGGTGCTGTCGGGGAAAATGATAGTATCCTGTGCACCAGACTTAAGCGTGGATAACGCTTCGGACATAGCAACACTTATCGTTAATTTTCCGGGAGCAGGAGTTTCATCGGCTTTTTTCTCACAGGAGAAAAATCCGAAAACCATAACCATGCTCAGTAATACTGGTATGAGTCTGAATTTCGCTTTCATATCCTTTTTTATTTTAGGTAAAAGTACAACGAATAGAATTTAATGTCAAGATGTTTTTGATGAGAAAAAGGTTGCGTGCGGTGAGAGGCAGAATTCGTTATCTATATCCTGTTTCCAAAAATGCCTGATATTGTTTTTCTCGGAATAATTCCTTTAAATTTGATAATCAAAACCCTTTAAAAATTTATCAGATATGAAAGTAGTAAGATGGATATTTTTTACCATTCTGGGAATTGCCTCGCTGATCATGGTTGTCAGCACATTTCTCCCCAAAGAAGTAAGAATTCTGGTGAGCACGGAAATTAACCTTCCTGCCAATAAAGTTTACCATTCATTGGTAACTTTTTCCGATTATGTCAAATGGAATCCCTGGCTTAGTAAGGACAGTACAGCAAAAATGGATATTACCAGAACCGATGGCATTATTGGTTCCAGCTATACATGGACGAGTGAAAACAGCGGTTCGGGAAAGATGGTGCTTGATTCGGTAGTTACCAACAAGCAAATATGGTTTACTCTTTCGTTCGATGGAATGAATCAGAGTCCGCTTGTATGGCATGAATTATCGGAGCAGGATGGTAAGACAAACCTTGGATGTGGTTTTTACCAGGAAGCCAGCTATCCGGTAGGACGAATATTTATGGCACTGATGAAATCCAAGCTGACAGCAGATTATGAGCTTGGCCTTGCAAATCTAAAAGCACTTCTTGAAGAGAAGGGAGTAAGGATGAGTACCTTAACAGAAATCGGTATTGAAGAGTTTCCCGGAACTCCCGCTGTAGTTATCTCAGGAAAGGGAAGCCTCGAGGAAATTATTGCGAAGCAGACTGAGATTTATACCACACTTATGGCCGAGATTCAGAAGCAGGGACTTGAACTTGCCGGTGTACCGTTTATTCATTACTGGAATTATGATCCCGCTACAGAATTATCCGAATTCGAAGCCGGATTCCCTGTGAAAAAAACAGGCAAAGCAATTCCCGGTGCAAAAAATGTAATCATCCCTGCGTTCAAAGCCCTGCGTGCCACGCATAACGGGCCTTACGATGAACTCGATGATTCCTACGGACAGATTATGAACTATATTGCTGATAATAATATCCGTACCAATATGGAAGCATGGGAGATTTATATTACCGACCCGGAGGTAGAGAAGGATGAAATGAAGTTTGTAACGATTATTGCGTTTCCGGTTTTGGAATAGCAACACCTGCCTCCCCGGAGGGAAGGGTGGTGGTAATAAATAAAATTTGACCTGGCAATGAGTTTTAGTCTAAATGAAATGAATAGTTTTGCTCTTTTGAACGAAGATCCTCCGGGTAGATTAAGGTCTAACGCCCCTCCTTTGGAGGGGTTGGGGGAGGTTAAAGAGCCAGGTGATCCAGGATATATCACCGCCAATCCGTATACTTATAAGTTTATTAAAGATTATAAACAAACTCAAAAAGAGAACCCTACTCATGCTGAAAAAGTTCTTTGGATCCTATTAAAATCTAAAAAGACCGGGCATAAGATCCGACGCCAGCACATTATTGATTCCTTTATTACAGATTTTGTATGTCTGACCAAAAAAGTTGTCATTGAAATTGATGGCAATATTCATCAGTTTCACAAAAAATATGATGAAATGCGAACTCTAAGACTTAATGAACTTGGATTTGAAGTTATCAGATTTAAAAATGAAGAAGTTTTAAGTTGTCCTGAAAAAGTAGCAAAAAAAATTAAGGATCATTTAGATCAAAAAACTTCGAACCTCTCCCCGGCTCCCGCAAAGCGGGACAGGTTCTCCCCGGGGGGAGTGGCTTTTGGAGCATTGTAGACATTCCGGGAGCTTAGACTTTATGTGTTTTAAATGGCTTTTTTAAGAAGTTCTTTCAGGCGAAAATGAGAAAAGAATTTAAGTAAAATATCTATAAACGTAAAACCCCTCCCACCTGTTTGCCTTTCCTCCTGACCACTCCACCGGGTGAATATCAGTCCGAAATCCTCCTCAGCTCATCATCCATAGCAGAGCTTTTCTTCTTAGCTCCCTTAGCCTGTTGGTTTCCGAATTTGTAGGTGAGGTTGATGCCGAATCTCTGGATGTCGAATGATCTGATGCCATCGATGAGCATACCCCCGTAATTGCTGGTGTAGTAGAAATCGCTATTGTGATTGGTGATATCATTGCCTGTGAGCTGCAACATGAGTCTGTCTTTGAAGAAATTCTTTTTGATTCCGAAGCTCAGTGAATGGAACTGTTTTACATTAACTGTCCCCCCCCAAATCCAAGGGCTATTGTAGTAAAACGTCAGTTCTGCGGTTATCCCGGCAGGTAACTTCAGGATGTTCTGAATCCTGAAATTAAAGATATTAGCCTTAAGGGCTATGATTGTGCCCTCAATATCGCCGTCATAGCTTTGATAATTGTAGTTCAGAAAAGATGAAAACTGCCACCAGTTAAATACTTTCTGCGGGTAGCTCAAAGACAAGCCGTTGTTGATTACATTATTCATATTCCGGGGAGAAATTACACTTCCCTTATCACTAACTGTAATAAAAACATTGGCGAAATAGTTATGGGTAACACTATAGGTATTTGAAATAACCAGTTTTTGTTTGTATGACCAGCTAAGCTGATAATTATTAATATAGTTGGGTTCCAGGAAGGGATTCCCTCTCCATGCAGATAATTCACTTAGCTTTGATTCGAAGGGATTCAGATCCTGATAATTGGGGCGGTTAATACGTCTCCCAACGCTGAGGCTGATCACGTTGTTTTTCTTATCATCGAAAGATATTCCCACATTAGGGAACAGGCTTGTATAATTTCTGGGTACTACGTTATCATTAACCGGTATCTCGCTTTCCAGTGTGCCCAGGGATGAGGTGTTTTCAAGCCGGAGTCCTGTTTTAAAGGTAAAATTTTCACCTGCTTCAGCATCGAGGATTACATAAACTGCAGCAATCTTTTCCAGGTAGGTGAAATCGTTGCTTCTTGTCATATCCGGTATGGGAATATTATCTTCAATATTGTAAAAATCCAGCTGGTTATCAGTGGTGATATAGGAATATTTTGCACCTGTTGAGAACGTGATCTTATTGATCTTTTTTTCAAAATCGAGCACGGCTGATACAAGGCCTATATCTGTGTTGGCATTATATTCACTGTTCACAGATCTCAGTAAAAGGGAGTCCGGGGTGAAATATTTATTGGGTTGGTAGGTTTCCTTTGCACTTGTAAACCTCCCGATACTCAGATCGGCCGAAAGATTTGAATTCCGGTCGGGGACGAAATAGTAATGCAGGTTCATATCGTAATTTCCGGTAGCTATCTTGTCTAGGGTCTGAGCACTGAGAATTTCGGATGGTATTACTCCCGCTAAATCAGTGATTATGGTATTGTTCTCAAGATGGTTATCCCTGTCATTTAATAATGCCTTCCCGTCAATACTGATGGTGTTCTGCGGATTAATGGTGTATTCCATCCCTGCGGAAGCATTATAGCCTTTTCTTGTATTCTGGCTTAACGATTCCATGTCGAGATGATAAAGTTCGCGTCCGGTTGTCTGTATAAAGTCGTCCTGGTAAATATCCTTAGAAGCATTAAGGGTGGAGAAAAAGTTTATTTTATCGCCGCTGTAATTCAGGCTGGTGCCGAGATTTGCCCTGGGATACGTTCCCTTTGAATACCCGGCAACTGCGTTCCCGTTAAATCCCGCCTTGATATTCTTTTTCATAACGATGTTGATAATACCTCCTGTACCCTCGGCATCAAATTTTGCAGAGGGATTGGAAATGATTTCGAGGGATTCGATATTCTCCGATCTCATTCCTTCCAGCATATTGCTGAGGTCGATTCCCGATATCCTCGAAGGACGTCCGTTTATATAAATCTGAACACCTGATTTCCCCTGCAGGACAATATTTTTATCCAGGTCCACCACAATCCCGGGAGCTTTGCCGATGAGTTCCAGTGCATTGTTTCCCGCGGCATTCACGCTGCTGGCAACATTAAAAACCATCTTATCGGCATGAACTTCAACCAGGGCTTTGGTTCCCGTGACCACCACCTCATCGAGCCCGGTGACCTTTGTTTTCAGGGTGATGTTTCCCAGGGGAATGTTTTCATTGTTTTGTATGCTGACTGGAGCAGAGACATAGGTTTCAAACTCCACATTTCTCACCATGACCAGGTAATTCCCCGGCTTGAGATTTTCCAGGATAAATAACCCGTCCAACCGGGTTAGCGTTCCTTTCATCTGCACGGAATCCTGATTCAGTAGGACTACCGTGGAGTATGGGGCGGGCTCATTATTCGGGTTAAAGATGTATCCTGTAATTTGGGCTTCATTTTCCTGAGCATACATTGGATAAAAGAAGTAAGAACAAATTATAAAAAGGAGAATATGAACTTTATATGACTTCATTAATAGTGTTGTTAATTTTATTTATTTCTATAAACTCGCTAATTGAATATCAGTGATTTCATGTTTATTCAACTGTCGTAAGCGCGGTGTCTGCCTGAGGCAGACGCGATCCCGATGTACATCGGGACTTGTGCGCAAAGGCCGGCTTTGCTCCGCTGAAGCTATGCGAAAGCGATGCATGAGGACAATATAAATGCAGAGGGTTCATTTTTTGATTAGTATGAAAAATGCCATGAATATTAG
>CAYOLQ010000052.1:0-23284 GCA_964404825.1 uncultured Chitinophaga sp. | reverse complement strand
ATACCTCTTACACAGAGGCTCACAGAGATAAAACAGAGAACCACAGAGAATGAAAAAACTTTCAATATGTAAGTTGTAATCCTTAAATAATTCCCTTTGAGACAGCCTCTATTTTTCCGGTGGATGCTGATTTATTGTTCTTCGGTAGTTTTGGAATGGCAGATTTGCAGTCTATTTTTGGAACTATTCGGAAATGCCATTTTACCTGTAATATCTTTAAAGCAGGACTTTATAAAATGCTTATTTTTGATTTCCCCCATCAGAAACCAGGGTTTAAAATAACGAAAAAATCAATATTTTGACTTAATAAAGCAAACTCAATTTTCAATTATGAATAATATAAATAAACTTCTTACAGCAGTTATTGAACTTGTACCGGAATACCTGGCGGATCCGCTTGATTATTGTAAAACTGAAGGAAACTGGGCGATATGTATTATTGATGAAGAGAATAATGTTTATGGAAGGATGAACGGAAGCGATAAAAATCGCATCAGACAATCCTTTAAAGTTGCATGGACAAAAGCAAGTCAGGTTTGGATAACAGGTTATAAAACCCGTGAATACGAGAAACTGGTGTATTCCGGGAAAATTGACAGTAGCATATTTGGAATTTCCGATCCGGATTTTATTGGATGGGAGGGTGGTCAGCCAGTTAAATTGAAGGATGGAACGAAACTAAGCATAGGTTTCAGTGGTTTCCGGGGTATAAGTGATTTGGAAATAGTAATACGGGCAATCAATCTGGCAAGGATTTAAAATTTTCTGCAAAAAAAGGTTTTTTCTTAAGTATTTGCTCCCTGCATTTCTTTTGAAAATTATCTTACTTAAAAATATTGCATATCATATAGGGTATGTCAAATACTTATACCGCATAAAAACGTCCCGGAAAACTCCGGTACGTTTTTAAAGAAAATGGATGGATGAAGAAGTTATATCACCCCAAAACTAAAAGCTAAATCCAACAACAAGATTCAACTGTTCTTTATCGGGATTTACTGAAAGTGCTCCGAAAACCGGTAATGAAAAGGTTTCCGAAAATTTAATTTCTTTACTTGTTTTGAGTCCGATATTACATACTGCAAACACATCGTCGCCATTATCCTCATAAGTTGTATGCCATCCGTTCCCAGCTCCCACGAAAACTCCGAAATTCTCAAAAGCATAGTTTACTTCAAAGTAAAGGTCACCTCCGCCGGGTTTGTTGGCGGGTCCACCCGCTGAGGCATCATTAATAACATAATTTGCAGCAAGTGACAAGCTGTTTATAGCATAACCAAGATTGATTTCCAAAGCATGACTGGCTGTATCGCCGGCAAAACTGAATAATGGATGACCCTGGTAATAGTAATCAGTAATACCAAGTGTTAACCCAAAATCAAAAGCATAGGATGCATAAAGATCTGTTTCGGCTAAATCCCCGAGAGCATCATGGAAGCTATAAGATCCCCATGCACCAAGAGTTAATCCCCCGGTTGTGTATTTAACAGTTGGCTGAATATTCGGCCCGCTTCCAATTTTACTTCCGCGCCATACATATGAACTTACAATGTCAGCCCCGGCAGTGAAAGGAGAAGTTTTTTCTTCTTCCTGTGCATTTAAGGATGAAAAAGAGAATACAAACATTAACAGAACCAATAGGGCTCCGGAGAATAGTTTTGTTTTCATAACATTAATTTTTTTAAGGTTTAACAATTTGTTTCGAGACAAATGTAAATATAATTTTTAACCCCCCAAATAAATTGATATATAAATTGAAAAATAATATATAAAGTATTATTTACCCCCCTTAAAATGAAAGTAACAAAAATTAAAGTGTATTATTATTGTAGTACCCCCCTAAATATTGAATATTTTGTAAATCAATATAAAATGGAATTAAAAAAATAGTTTTGGATGAGGCAGGCAGAAGAATTTTGAAGTGGACAGACAGAAATGACTTTTAGACTATATTAAATTGAGGATCATAAACTTTTTTAATATTACTTTGTTAAGATTCTTGGAAATTTTATTATTTCTGAAAAATAAACTCCAAATGACAAACAAAACCCTATTACCGATTACTTTATTGATTCTGTCAATATCATTTCAATCCTTTGCTCAGACTGAACTTCGGGAAACAGCCAGACTCAAAACAAGTCTGACACTTACAATGGATGGTGGAACTAATGGCACCTCGGTTGCTTTTAACCCGTTAGAAAAAGTTTATTATACTGTGATTGCCGGAAATGAAAGTTTTCCTATAGAAATGTTCGACCTTAAAGGAAACAGCGTGTCCGGTACTTCAGCCGGTATAGATGTTCGTGGGATGTGGTGGAATCCCAAAACCAAATCTCTTGAAGCAAACGGATATTCTGAATTGGGATACTTCAGGATGGATGTGAATTCTGAAAATGCTTTGCTGGGAACTGCAACAGAATTAGTATCCGGAATGAATCAACCTTCAGAACAATCTGTTGGTGCTTTTGACCCGACAAAGCAACAAGTGCTTTTCTACAACGAAGGAATTGTCAGCAACTATTCCCTTAAGGATGGTAAAGCAGGTAAAAAGCCTCTTTCCCTTGATATTCCGGTTGATTTTATGGATTTAAACTCTACCACACTTATTTATACAGGAGTCAAGGGTTTTGAATATGGTCTCTTAAATTATACATATGGAGAAGTACTTTTCTTTACCAGAAAAGGGGGCAAGTATGCGGGTTCAGTTGTTTTGCCGGAAAATGCTCCACTATATGATTTTTTCCGCTTTTCATATTCAAACGGATTGGTTTGGCTATTTAATGCTGAGCTAAGAGAATGGTATGGTTATGAGGTTTTTAAATAGATTAATGATGCATAGAGTCGTGAAGCAATTCATGTCATGAGTTGCTTTAGTTATCAAAAATCAATCATAGCTTTCATTACTCCTTCTTTATAACCTGCCACCAGGTCAAATGCTTTCTGTGTGTCATTAAAGTTAAATCTGTGCGTGGGCATCAGGCTTACATCAACCTGTCCGCTTTCCATCATTTCCAGGGCGGCTTCAACACAGTTTACCTGTCTCCTGACATTGGTTATGGTAATTTCCTTATGTCTGAGCTTATCAACACTGAATGACCAACGGTTGAATTCAGGAATGCCGATAATCATAAGCTTTCCCCCTGGTTTTAGCATGTCAATCGCCTGATCAACTGCTTCCTGTTTTCCACAACATTCAAAAACAACATCGAGCAGAAGAGGTTCCTTTTCTTTTACTAAAGAAACCACATCTTCTTTATCCGGATTTCCGATCCATTCTGCACCGCTTTTATGTGCAATAGCCAGCCTGCTGTCAATTTTATCGGTTACATATACTTTTCCGGCTCCCTGCGCTAAGGCTGGCAAAAGAACACTCATTCCGATAGGCCCAAATCCAAGAATTCCTATTTTTGCATCTTTCACCAAAATTGACTGTTTAACTGCATATACTCCAATAGCAAGTGGTTCAGAAATAGCAGCCTGATCATAACTAATTGAATCCGGAATCGGAATGCAACTAGATTCAGGCATTACAATAAACTCACTTAAACACCCGCCAGCCTGACCCGGACAACCAAGGAATCTGAGTTTTCTGCAGGTGTGCTGTCGCCCTGAAAGACACTGATCGCACCCGCCGCATGGCATAGCGGGCTCAATTGCAATCCTTTGCCCGATTTTAAGGTTTTTAACCGCCCTCCCCAGACCTGCAACCTCCCCGGCACCTTCATGTCCGACAGGAAAAGGAAACTGAACAATCTGACTTCCGATTTTTCCAAGATTATAGTAATGTACATCAGATCCACATACACCTAATCGTTTCATTTTTATTAACACATCTGTATCATTGATAATTGCGGGCATTGGTATATCAAACATTCTCATTTCCCTTATTCCGGTAAGCATCATCGATTTCATTTCCAAAATTTTTGTTGTACTGTGTAAAGATACAGGATTATCTGTTTTACTATGAAAAGTATTTTGAAAAGACGAAAAATTAGCAATTAACCAAATTACACTTAACTTTGTTATTCAATAAAAGCGATTAAAATGAATCTTCTTGAACAGTTAAAGCAATATACTCAGGTTGTTGCTGACACGGGTGATTTTGAGAGTATAGCTCGTTATAAACCTGTTGATGCCACTACAAATCCATCCTTAATTTATGCTGCATCCCAGAAAAAGGAATATTTGCACCTTGTTGATGCAGCCGTTGACTATGGTAGAAAGAAAGGAAATAGCTTTGAGTCAAGGCTGGCTGAGAGCATGGATAAGCTGGCTGTTAATTTTGGAATGGAAATTTTAAAAATTGTTCCCCGCAGAGTTTCCACCGAAGTAGATGCCCGTCTCTCCTTTGATATAGAAGGTAGCCTCGCCAAAGCGCACAAGATTATAGGTTTATATGAGGAAAATGGGATCCCTCGCGAGAAAATTTTAATAAAATTAGCCAGTACCTGGGAAGGTATCCGTGCAGCGGAAGTCCTTGAAAAAGAAGGTATTCACTGCAATCTGACACTTTTGTTCAGCAGAGCTCAGGCAATTGCGTGCGCGGAAGCAAAGGTTCAGCTGATTTCACCTTTTGTTGGTAGAATTTACGATTGGTACAGGAAATCTCTGGGAGTGGAATCCATACCGTCTGAAGAGGATCCGGGTGTGTTATCGGTTTATTACATTTATAATTATTATAAGAAGTTTGGTTATGAAACCGAGGTAATGGGGGCAAGCTTCCGGAACATCGGTGAAATCATTGAACTTGCCGGATGTGATCTGTTGACTATTTCACCGAATCTCCTGGCAGAGCTTGAAAGCAATCATAATGAGCTTCATAGAAAACTTGATCCTCATAAAGCCATACTTTCTGATGTGCTTGAAATAAATCTGGATGAAAAATCGTTTAGATGGATGCATAACGAAGACGCCATGGCTGTTGAAAAACTTTCGGAAGGAATTCGTAAGTTTACAGAGGATCTAATTAAACTTGAAAAATTCATTTCTTCAAAACTCTAAGTTATCTCTATGTCTTCTCAATCTGATCTGCTCACTGAAGTATCAAACCTGCTTAAACAGGAGTCTGATGCTATTCTGAATATACCTGTCTCTGATAGTTTTGTTAAAGCAGTCGACCTGATTTACCGGAAGGTTCATAAAGAGGGAGGAAAAGTTATTGCCAGTGGGATGGGTAAAGCCGGGCAGATTGCAGAGAATATTGCTACAACCCTTAGTTCAACAGGCACACCGGCTGTTTTCCTTCATCCCAGTGAAGCTCAGCATGGAGACCTTGGTGTAATCCGACAGAATGATGTGCTGCTGGTCCTTTCAAATTCAGGGAAAACCCGTGAAATATTAGAACTTGTAGAACTTACCCATAATTTATATGAGGGTGTTCCACTTATTGTAATTACAGGTAATCCGGAAGGTGAACTCCCAAAAATTGCTGAGGTTAGCATATTTACCGGTAACCCCAAAGAAGTATGCGTACTCGGTTTAACCCCGACAACTTCCACAACCACAATGACAGTAATCGGAGATATACTGGTAGTACTGGAAATGAAGAAAATAGGGTTTTCACACGCTGATTATGCAAAAAGACACCACGGTGGATATCTGGGCCAGAAATCCAGAAATGCAGCAAAATTATTATGAGAATTCTTAAAGAGGATACAGCCGGATTGTTTATCGATATACAGGAAAAACTATTTCCCCATATAGCAGATAAGGAAATCCTTGAACGAAATTTAATCAGGCTTTTAGATGGTCTCAGAATTCTTGAAATTCCTGTCCTAGTTACTGAGCAATACACCAAAGGTCTGGGTGTTACAATTCCCAGTCTTAACGAGGCATTTGAAAATACTAAAGCCATAGAGAAGATGAGCTTTTCATGTTGTGGTGAACCAGTGTTTGAAAAAGCCCTTAAGTCTGCCGGAAAGAGAAATATTATCATGTGCGGAATTGAAACACATGTTTGTGTTCTGCAAACTGCACTGGATTTGATGCAGATGGGATATCAGCCTGTTGTTATTGAAGATTGTGTTTCATCACGTAATCTGAATGATAAACGCATTGCAATAGACAGAATGAGATACGAGGG
Source organism: uncultured Chitinophaga sp. (assembly GCA_964404825.1). Lineage (GTDB taxonomy): Bacteria > Bacteroidota > Bacteroidia > Bacteroidales > JACJXF01. The sequence continues at coordinate 17,202 of CAYOLQ010000052.1, read as the reverse complement.
AGCGGTTATCTCAAGCTTAGAATCAATTTTATTTGAACTTACAAGGGTAAGTGGAACAGAGCTATTTAAGGCAATTTCGAAACTTGTCCGGTAGACGACAGATTATAATCCTGAGTCTCAGTGCAGCTTGACTCCGGTTACTTTTAAAAATATTTCACTGACCCATTCACCCTGACAGTTACATATACTCAAAATAAATCCGTAACATCATGCCACGCATATTCACATTCGGAGAAACTGTATACGACATTATATTTAAGAATGAATTACCGGTTGCCGCAAAAGCAGGGGGTTCTATGCTTAATACTTCTGTTAGTCTGGGCAGAATGGATCTGGATATTAGTTTTATAACCGACATGGGAAAGGATAAGATTGGGGATTCAATCCTAACATTTCTTTCCCGCAATGGAATTTCAACAAATTACATTCAGCAATACCCGAATCACAAAACAGCCATCGCTATTGCCTTTCTAAATGAGCAAAATGATGCAATTTACAGCTTTTACAAAGATTTCCCGGAGAAGAGATTGACCGGATTGAACCCTGAATTCGAAGAAGGTGACATAGTTTTATTTGGTAGTTTTTTTGCAATTACAGAAAGTCTGCGTCCTGCCCTGAATTCAATTCTTGCTGATGCTCATCAAAAAGGCTGCATCATAATCTATGATCCTAATTTCAGAAAACCTCATCTTCATGAGTTAGAGAAACTCAAGCCGTTTATTCTGGAAAATATAGCCCTGGCGGATTTGGTAAGGGGATCGGATGAAGATTTTCACCTGATATTTGGTGCAAATACTCCCCATGAAGCTTTTAAAGTATTATTGGATAAGGGTTGTGGAAATATGATTTATACCGCAAACAGAAACGACGTACTGATGATGTCACAGAATAACAGTATTTCTGTTTCTGTTCCCGAAATTGTTCCGGTTAGCACAATAGGTGCAGGTGATAATTTTAACGCAGGAGTCATTTGGACTCTTGCAAATAATGAAGTGAGTAAGAAAGAAATGGAGCATCTCCCGGTAAAAATTATGGAAATGATTCTTTCAAATGGAATTTCCTTTGCATCGGAAGTATGCAAGAGCTATGACAATTACATATCTGAAGAGTTTGCCGGACATTTTAAGTAGAATATGTCCGGCTTTTCCTACCCTTAAACCTGGATCAGATTTTTAAAATTTCAAATCCCGGCAGCATTTTTCAAAAGGAATTGTTCTGCTTCCAATGACCAAAGGCCATTATTCTTCTTTACAATTTTATCCAGTTCTGCCATATACGGGAAATCTTTTGCCTTCGCAGACAAATCGTCCAGAGCCACAAGCGGAAATTTTTTATGTGTGTAGATTAATTTCTTGCCTCCCGGGATATTTGGCAAATTTTTGGTTGTTTCAATAACAGCATCCAATCCACCTATATGAGTAATCATGCCAGCCGGATTAATTTTTCCATCAGCCATCATCTGTAAGGCTTCGATCATATCATCGGTGTTTCCTCCACTGGTTCCTACCAGGTGGGTAAATGCATAATGAACATTATAAAAATTAAATTCTGCTTTAAATTCCGGATTTGACGGACCGGCGAAGAAATTCAGGCAACCATCGAAGCCCAGAATTTGATCGGCCTGTTCCACTACCTGTTTTACAGGTGCGAAAACAAAAACATCATCAAACCCTTTTCCTTCCGTTAATGCCTTAAGTTCTGTTACTGCGTTGGATGCATTAGCTGTATTAAGGTATATAAGCTTAATGCCTTGTTTTTCAGCTTCTTTAGGACTGAGTAATTTTGATGCTCTGTCGAGCCGGTTCTGATCAATATCTGTTACAACCATCAGTCCCGGTTTCCTGTCGCAATGCAGCGCATAATCAATGGCAGCAAGTCCCATTGGACCTACGCCGGCAAGAATTGCAAGATTTCCACCTTCTTTAATTCCCATTTCATGAACATAAGAACCCGAACGGGTATGGTAATTCGCGTGAAAGGCTCCGATAACGCAAGACATTGGCTCAGAAAGTGATGCCAGAAAAAACTCATTTCCACTATAAGGAAGTAGACAATCCATTTCCATAACTTCGGCAGGAATCACTACATGAGTAGCATCGCCGCCAATCCATCTGTATGAATAGCCCGGAGCATCAAGACTTCCTTTATAATTAAGGGCAGGCTGAATAGAAAATTTTTCCCCGGCTTTGAATTTATGCTTCCATTTATTGCCTACAGCAATAATGGTTCCGCTGAATTCGTGACCGATTATTGTTGGATTGGTATGTATATCATCGGGTATTCTTTTATGATCTGAGCCTTGTTTTGTGGCTTTGTAAGATGACATGCAGATACTGTCTGAAATCACTTCTGCCAGTATTTCATCATCCTTCATTTCAGGAAGTTCAAACTCTTCCAGTCGTAAATCATCTTTTCCGTATATTCTTACTGCTTTTGTTTTCATATTTGTGATTTTATTTTACCAACTTTTAACTCATCATTTCCTGTCCACCGGTAACCGGCACTGCCTGTCCTGTTTCATATTCCTGAGAAACAATATAGGTAAGGGCTTTCATTACATCCTGCACCCTGCATCCACGGCCTAAGGGAACCTGTTTTTCATAAAAACGTCTTACATCTTCAATTGTTTTTGCACCCGGAACCTTACCTGTTTTAAGGTATTGTACGAATAAACCTGATTTAGGATCGGACCACAAGGGTCCTTCAAAGAAATTTCCGGGGCAAATAGCATTCACTTTTACCCTGTGTGGAGCGAGTTCAAGAGCAAAGGATTGAGTAAGACCTATTCCTCCGAATTTTCCACCGGAGTAAGCGAAATTCCTGTTGCTCCCTTTAAGTCCCGATTTAGAGTTTATCTGGATAATATCGGAATAATAATTCTCTTTGTATTTCGATTGAAGTTTCAATACTGCTGAGGCATATTTAGTACATAGAAAATACCCTTCGTAATTTATCTTTGTCATCAGCTCAAAACTTTCAGGATCCATTTCATCCAGTCCTCCAGCTTTAAGAATTCCTGCATTTGAAACGAATATGTCAATCCCTCCAAAATTTTTCACTGTTTCAAAAATCAGGTTTTTAACCGAATCCGGTTTTGAGACATCGGTTTTTACAAAGCGGATGTCGTTATTGGTACAAAGCTCCTTCAGGCCTGATATTGTAATAAGACCTTTTTCTTCATTCAGATCAGCAATTACAAGGTTTGCATTATCAAGTAAAAGACTTCGGGAGATTCCCTCACCAAATCCCTGAGCGCCTCCGGTAACTATACAGATTTTTTGATTCAGAATTCCGGGGTTTTCTTCCGGTTTGGTGTCATTTGCCTTTGAGCTTACTTTACCCGTTTCCTTCTTTTTTGATCCCCCGAGAATACTCTCAAACTCAGCCATTATCAAATCGGCTGTCCTTGGATCGTTAGCAACAGCCAGGACACCATATTCCCTGATTACAATAATTTTCGGCTATTTTGAATACTTGCCACGAAAATCTTCAAGTTCTCTGATAAAACTTGTTATCAGACTCGCAGGGGATGAGCAATCGTCAAGGTAAATGTATGTTCCATCCCAAATTAACTGAGCCTGAGGTTTAAAACTTTTGAAAGCCTCTTTGAGCAATTTCCTGTCTTTACAGAATGCACTGTTCAAAGTATTATGGGTAAGGCGGGTAATTTTCAGATTTTTGTCAGACAACAGCATCCGAATAACAGGAACAAACTGAATAATGTTTTCGTTTACCTGAATTTCTTTTTTCATAGATTGATTGTTAATTCTATACTCAGCTTAACTCAATTCTGAAGAAAATACTCTAAAACCGCATTTCCCAGCTCAATAAATTCATCGATATTTTCAATTTTGGGCGTTCCGTTTTCTTTCAGATATCCCGGCATTTTTTTGGATCTCAGGTATTGATGTGCGGCAATAACACAGACCCCCTCAAAAGACATTGATTTTAATTCATCATCTAGAGGTTTTCCGCCCCGAGTATCAATTTTCAGGGGGATCATCTCAGGAGTGTTATGCTCAGTTCCAAAAGTGATTATAAACTTACGATCATGGAAAAAATTACAGAATTCCTTTAAACTGGTATAGGAATTTCTTCCCGGAATAAGCTCTATGGAATATATGTTTCTGGTTGTCAGTTCTATAAAAAGGGATTCCATATCCTTTTCATATTCAGTGTAATTGTCGTTTTTATCATCCAATAAAACCGGATAGGTTGGAATACCACCGGCATCGATGATTGTATCAATAATTTCATCGATTTCAAGAAAGGCTTTCGGGTCTTCCTTAACAAAACCCGGGCCTCCGGATTTCAATAATCTGCTTCGGATTTCATCTTCCAGTGCAGAGGAACTATTCAAATCCACAGTGGATTCTTTACCTCCATATAGTAATGCTAACACCTGTTTCCTTTCAGAATCAGCCTTATGTTTTTCAAATATTTTTAATCGGATAGCTTTAGCGATGTGTCGCTCCCGGAGCATTCCCTTTGTTAGATTCTTAAGGGTATCTTCGTAATCGAGAGCAAGTTCAGGATTTGTTCTGCAAAGATGTGCTGATGTTTTCTCCAGCATTTCCTTTGTCTGTACCATACTTTCCGCAAACAGATGAGCAATAGTTTGCGATGCTTTTCTTTCCGGGTCAGTCGGGAAATCCAGACCTTTACCGCAAAAATAAATTCTGCCGGGATTGTTAGGATCGTTTATCCTAATTCCTTTTTCCTGCTCAGCTTTCATAAGACCCATGAACTCAATGTTGTACATGGGAAATTTTTTGAATGCTTCGCTTAATTCTGTGAATTCATCGTATCCGGCGGTAGTGTAAAAGTCGTTGATTCCCAATACATTTATATTTTCCTTATCAGCCATTTCAAATACCTGTTTCATCTCACTGAAAGCGGAGAATGAATATGGAGTATGAAAATGATTGTTTATATCATGAACCAGATTGCTGCCATTTTTACTATACCAGTCGAGCAGTTCTTCGGGTAAAGGAAATTCTTCGAATAGATTTTTCATTAGTAGAAAATTGTTTTATTAAAATGCATTTCTTCACTTTGTCAACAGGTTTTCAACTCACCACTCCAAACATTCCGGAGGGGCCAGACCCAGATGCTCCGCTTTCCAGTCTGCCAGAAGGAACTCTTCAGCCTTAAAGCTTCCGGTAATTGCCAGAACCTTACAGCCGGCTGCTTTTCCTGATTTTTCTCCGCTCAGGGCATCTTCAACTACCAGACAATTGACAGGCGAAACACCAAGACGTTTTGCCGCTTCGAGATAGATATCCGGATACGGTTTTTTTCTTTCAACTTCGAGTCCGTTTACAGTTGCATTAAAAGTTGAAACAGGTATACCGATTTCATGAAGGTTTGTTTTCATTTTAATTTCATCGGCACTGGTTGCAACTGCAATTTTCAGATTTTTATCTCTGCATTTTCGTATGAAATCCAGAACTCCGTTAAGAGGTTTTAATTGTCCCCGGGTAATCTCACGGTACAATTCATATGTCCTTTTTTTATCGGAGGCAAGATCAATCCGGACTCCGTATTTTGCAGCTACTCCGCCAATGTATAGGTTTTCACCCATTCCAATGAATGGAATAAAATCTTTTTCTTTCACAGAAACACCCTTTTCCTTAAACATCAAAATCGCAGCCTTGCAGATAAATTCTTCCGAGTCTACAAGAACCCCGTCCATATCAAAAAGTACAGCCTGAATCAATTTTTTCACTTTTAAACTAAATCAATTATTCCATTTAACACATAACGGGGATGATAGGCAAATAATTTCATTGTTTGTAAATCAGTAATACCGCTTAAAACAAGAGCGGTATCTATTTCTGATTCTATTCCGGCAACAATATCAGTATCCATTCTGTCACCGATAATAATCGTGTCTTCAGGCTTCATATTTATATTCTTCAAAGCACTTCTCATGATTAATGGATTTGGTTTTCCTATGAAATAGGCATTCCGTCCTGCTGACATTTCAATAGGTGCGATCAATGCTTTTGTAGCAGGGGTAATTCCATTTTCGATAGGTCCGGTAATATCGGGATTTGTACCAATGAGTTTAGCTCCGTTAAGTACAAGGTTTACTGCTTTTTCAATACGATCGAAGCTATAGGATTTTGACTCTCCAACAACCACAAAGTCGGGATTTACATTATTCATTGTAAATCCAACGTTATACAATGCGTTAATAAGACCTGCTTCTCCAATAATATATGCACTTCCGTTTGGACGCTGACTAGCAAGAAAAGAAGCGGTTGCCAGTGCTGAAGTATAGAAATGGGTATGATCCACCTCAATGCCCAGACGTGCGAGCTTTTCCTGCAATTCCTTCGGGGTTCTTTCACTCGCGTTTGTAAGAAAAACAAAACTCTTGTTTTCGGATTTCAACCACTCTACAAATTCTTTTACACCCGGAAGAAGCTTATTTCCATGATAAATAACTCCATCCATGTCGCAGATAAAGCCTTTTTTCGATTTTATTTCTGCTATACTTTTTTTATTGGCAATCATAAGACTATTTTTTGTCGGCATTCTCCAGCTATTTTTATAGCCTCTTTAAAAATCTGTTTATCCATGGTGGCATCGAATTTGCAATGTTCCTGTAAAATTCTTTCAATATTCTGGTTATACCTGGTTTTAAACCTTCTGTCGTCCTGTATCATCATACCTTTGGCATCTACTGCAGGAAACATAATTCCTGCCACCAGAACCTTAAGAATTCTACTGTATGGTAACTTTTTCTGAATTGCAAAACGAATCAGAGGCACAATCCGGTCATCATGACCCAGTTTCCTGTCTAAATCGCATCCTATACGGTAAATCGTGTCACCGAGGGATTTATTTGCAAAGCGCTTTAAAAGCTCCTTTATGTGCATCTCCAGATCTTCTGTCGTGAATTCCTCAGGATATAGTGACTTTAGAATGGCTGCAGATTCTTTCATTGTTTCAAAAACCTCACTATAAAGAGCATTGTCAGCCAGGGCTTCCCATGTGAAGTTATAAGCCGGGTTTTTCAATGCAGCCAGATAGGAGAGAGAGGCATGGCCGAAATTGTGTATAAATAATTTTCGGTCTGCCCATGCTTTGATATTTTCCTTTGGTGCCAGTTCAGGAATTTCAGGAATAGGGTTTAAAAAGCCATTTTTACTAACAATAAGAGTATTATAGGCTTCGGCATATACTGCAAGGGAATCGTTATTTATTTGATCTTCACGTATCAGGGGAACCATTTTTCCGATGCTCGTTGCAATCAGTCCAATGTTTGTATCCAGCGGGAATCCGGGTGAAAGGTGATTTTTCAATTCGTTTCTGAAATACCCGTCAGCATCCCGCATATTCTCTGCTATAATAAGATCCAGAGGAGAGCCGGGTCTGCGGTGTTGTCTTCTTTCCAATGAATGAGCCAGAATATTTATAAGGACAGGAAGACCTTTTTTCCCGACAGAAACTGCTGCAATGGTGGTATTATCAAGTTCATTTAAAATGCTGTCCTCATCAGAAAGGAGAATGGCTCTGACATTATAAACCGGAATAATTTCATCTTTCAGATCCCTTATAATTACATTATAATGTTTATTGTAATTTATCTCATTAACCAGGAATTTGTTAATATCAACAAATATCAACTCATATCCCGCTTTGCTGAATAATTGTCCTATAAAAGATCTCCCGATTTTACCCGCTCCGAATATGACTATGCTCTTCAATTTGATTTCCTTTTACTTGTCAAAGATACAAAAAACAATTAAACTGTTTTGTTCCAAAAGCCTTGCGCAGTGATGAGTGCACTTATCGTTCAGCTATTCCCGTTTGTTTGCGATAGCTGCTTACAATTTCTGATATTCTCTTCTTTTTTTCATCAGCTTTCTCTTCAAAATAGCATCCTCCCATGTAGGAACAAGCAAATCCGCCTGAAGCAATTCCCCATACGATGGCCTCTTGTATATCAGGATTTCCCGTCTTTTTTTTGGCAAACTGAGAAGCGATTGAAAAAATTACTCCACCACAGAAATTATCTCCGCAACCAGTTGTATCACCTGTGTAATCTCTTCTTTCAATGAGGTCTTTTACCATATTACTAACCGGGTAAAACTGAATGGTTCCTATGTTCTTTTCTCCAGATGAATAACTAATAATATCCCGGGATCCGTTTGTAATTATAAAATTTTTATAACCTCTGGAAATGAAGAATTCAGAAGCGTCAGGAATAGTTGTGGTTCCGCTTATTTTTAGTGACTCTTCAGAGTCCATAATCAGCAAATTTATGTTTCGTCCGTCAGCTAAGGGCCAGGGTTTACCGGGCTTTTCCTTTTCATTACGAAAATCATAAACTGTGTTTACAATGGTAAAACAATTTCTATGAATTGCTTTTTCAAGAAGATCATCAAGATGATCATGAATCTCCGGAACAAGTGCAGTTCCACCAAAACAAACTATATCTGCATCGAAAAAATGATCGGGGATCGACTCAGGTAAATAATTCCAGGCTACCCCGATATTATTAATAAAGCATCGTTCACCATGACCTCTGTCGAATGAAGGGTCTGTCAGCACGTCCGTGAAAGGTGTTAGTCCATCGAGGAAAAGGAGATTTTGTGTTGAAAGTGGTGTTTTTTGAAGGAGTTCAAGGAATTCACCGGCAATCGGATCTTTGCCAATAGCTCCAAAATACTTTACAACAGCCCGATTGCCAAGTAATTGCGAAGTGTGAATTGCCGGTACTATAGCCGGTCCGCCAATATTTGAACGGAGAGGGATTGAATTTCCTGTTAATTCCCCTATTATACTTTGAATTTTCTGACCTGAGAATTTTTCTATTTCTTCAGAAAACACAAGTTTTCCGGGAGATAAACCTCCGTCTCCCTCTGCAAGAGAAGCAAACTTCCTGAACTTTTCAGAACGGAAAGAAATATCGGGATAAATTTTATCCATTAAAGCACATCCGGTAAAATTTATCCGTATCGGGTACATGCTTTTCATTAGATACCTTTTCTGTTTCTCATTAAGATTATTTCATCACTAAAGTCGGTTCCCGGAACATATCCGTTTAAAGGAACAATTTTCTGATGAATAGCATCGAGAATCCACTCAGCCTGAGGAAAGAAATGATCTTCAAGTTCATGAGCCGGAACAATCCAGTTTCTCGATCCAACTACCACCGGAGGAGCATCCAGGTCATCAAAGCACAATTCTGATATTGTGTGAGCCATCTCCTTCAGAAAAGATCCCCTGGAATTTGCATCGGATGTGAGCACAATTCTGCCGGTTTTTTTAACCGATTCTATAACCAGATCATAATTGAAAGGCACAAGACTTCTGGCATCAATGATTTCTGCTGACATTCCGAATTTTTCCTGCAATAACTCAGCGGCTTCCAGAGCGCGGTAAAGGGTGGCCCCTATAGAAAGAATCGTAATATCATTACCATTTCGTTTTATATCAGGTTCACCGAAAGGGATTTCATAATAACCTTCGGGAACACCTCCTTCATGAAACAGTTCAGCAACATCATATATTCTCTGACTTTCAAAAAATATAACAGGATCAGTGCCCTGCAATGCAGAATTCATCAAACCTTTGGCATCATAGGGGGATGCCGGAAATGCAACTTTGAGACCGGGAATATGTGCTACCAATGATGTCCAGTCCTGTGAGTGCTGGGCCCCGTATTTAGATCCCACTGAAACCCTTATAACAACTGGCATTTTAATAATATTTCCACTCATCGACTGCCATTTAGGAAGCTGATTGAAGACTTCATCACCTGAACGTCCCAGGAAATCGCAGTACATGATTTCTGCAATTACCCTTCCACCAGACATCCCGTATCCGATAGCTGTGCCAACAATAGCGCCTTCGGCAATCGGTGAATTAAATAACCTGTTGTACGGAAGTGCTTCTGTAAGTCCCCTGTAAACAGCGAATGCGCCGCCCCAGTCTCTGTTTTCCTCGCCATAGGCAACAAGCGTTGGATCTTTATAAAACCGATCTATAATTGCTTCAAATATTCCATCCTTTAACTGATAGGTTTTAAGTTTTGAAACAGGCTTTCCCTCTTTATCGAGTCCGAATCTTTCTTTTTTCCGTAATTGCTGTACCCTTGGATTTTCTTCCATGGTAAGAAGTGTTTGGGGGATACGATCATCCATTTTATCAACGGATTCATTCGAGAACATCATATTCCCAATCAATTCGGGGTCTGCTGTTAAATTCATTCTGGGAGAAACACTATCGTCAATAGCCTTTTTAAGAGCTTTTACAACAATGCTGACCACAGTTAATTTCAGAAATTCAATCTCATCTTTCGTTGCGATACCTGAATGAATTAGATCGGCTGAGAATACGAGAATTGAATCCTGTTTTTCCCATGCTTCAACTTCTTCCTTACTTCTGTAGGATGATGCATCTGAAGGTGAATGCCCTGAAAAACGGTAGGTGAGGGTATCGAGTAAAACAGGACCTTTTTTCTTTTCGATAATTTTTTTCTTTCTCCGAAAAGCATCAATTACTGCAAGGGGATTAAAGCCATCGATTCTTTCAGCATGCATCATCTCAGGATTCACTCCGGCGCCAACACGTGCAAGAATGTCGTATCCCATGGTTTCACCCTGAGTCTGACCACCCATACCATATTGATTATTCATGAAATTGAATATAATCGGAAGTCCGCCTTTGTAAGGCTCATCCCAGAGTGTACGGAACTGATCCATAGTTGCAAAGCTTATACCTTCCCATACAGGTCCGCAGGCCATTGAAGCATCACCAATATTTGCCACAACAATTCCGGGGCGGGCATTTACCTTTTTAAATAGGGCAGCACCAACCGAAATATCACCAGAACCACCAACGATTGCATTATTCGGAAACACTCCAAATGGAGTGAAAAATGCGTGCATTGATCCTCCCAGGCCCTTATTAAATCCGGTTTTTCGCGCAAAAATTTCAGCAAGGGTTCCATATAACAGGAAGTCTATGGCCAGATCTTTGGTTTCACCTTTAAAACCCTTTTCCACCACCCCGAGTGTTTCACCTGAGAAATGAGTTTCCATGATTTTGGAAAGTTCTTTATCATTCAGCTGATGAATTGCCGATAATCCTTTTGCCAGTATTTCTCCGTGGGAACGGTGAGAACCGAAAATAAAGTCGTCAACACTCAGTGTATAAGCCATTCCAACTGCAGCTGCTTCCTGACCAATAGAGAGATGGGCCGGACCCGGATGATTATAGGGGATTCCCTGATATTCACCGGCAGTTTTTATGAGGTTAAGCATTGTCTCAAACTCACGGATAATTAGCATATCGCGGTAGATCCTCAGGAAATCCTGCTTTGAATAGATTTTCTTTTCTTCCTCAATGGTTTTACTGTATTGGTTTACAGGAATAGTACCAAAATGAATTTCACCTTTTTTTCTTACATTTTTCGGATCAATAAACAAATTTTTGGGCATGGCGGAACTTTTTTAAAAATTAGGTTAGATGCGAATACCAATTTGCTAATCTTGTTAGCTTGTGTTCGCTATTTGTATTATAAAAGATCATTACTGAAGTTTTCAATCTGGTTGCGGACTTCCTTTAGAAAAGCAGATGCAGGAGCACCATCAAGTGCCCTGTGGTCGTATGTTAATGAAAGTCCGATTACAGGGATGAAACCGATAATTCCATTTCCAAGATCCGCAGGCCGGTAGGTAATGGTATTGACTCCAAGAATTCCCGTCTGGGGAAGATTAATTACCGGTGTGAATAATTCAATTCCATAGGAACCAAGGTTTGAGATTGTGAAACTTGCGTTTTCACTCTGAAGAAGTTCCGGTGAAACATTTCCCTTTCGACAACTTTCTGCAAGAGCCTTTATTTGCGTTGCCAGGGCTTTTAGTTTCAGATCGTCAGCATTACGGATAACAGGAACCATAAGCCCTCTTTCAGTGTCGACCGCTAATCCGAGATGAACTTTATTGAATGTTTTAATACGGTCGCCCAGGAAATGCGAATTTATTGCAGGCATTTTTTCAATAGCCCTTATCACGGCATAACAAACGATGTCGTTGAGGCTTATGTTCGGGATTTCTCCCTTTTCAGCTCTTACTTTATATTGTGCCCGAAGTTCAAGAATTTTGCGGGCGTCGGCACTTGTGTGGTGTGTCAGCTGGGCAGAATTCTGCAAAGAGGCGTGCATGCTTTTGGCAATTAGCTTTCTGATATTTGTTAGAGGGATCTCTTTAAAATCATTATTTGAGATAACCGGAATCTCTTTAAAATCATTATTTGAGCTAACCGGAATCGGGACCACATTCCCGGTAGTTGCTTCTGATTCAATATCCCTGACAATTATGCGTCCGTTCGGGCCGCTTCCTTTAATACCCTGCAAAGAAATTCCGCGGGTCAGAGCAATATTTTTTGCTCTTGGGGAGATTTTTAGTTTTCCGGTTTCCGGATTATTTTCAATAGCAACTGATTGTTTTTTTTGCGTAACAACAGCTACAGATTCAATTACTTCATTAGCTTTAACGGCAGATGAGGGATTTCGGAATGATTCAACTGATTCGCCCGTTTTCCCTATAACCGCAACATTTGCCAGCACCGGCACCTCTTCACCTTCTTTATAAAAAACTTCCAGCAGGGTACCTGAAAATTTTGAAGTCTCTTCAAATGAGGCTTTATCCGTTTCGTAACAGAATAACACATCACCTTCCTTAATTGTATCACCTTTCTTCTTTACCCATTCAGTGATAATGCAGGATTCGACCGATTGCCCCAGACGAGGCATAAATACAGCTTCTGCCATATTGATTTGTTTTTAAATTTGGAATGATACTAATTAATAACTTGTTAATATAAGATGAACGAAGTGTTTTTCTGAAAATTTCAGAAGTGATATATAATCGATATTTCAATTCGGATGTAAAAATAAAATATAAAACTTGTAAATACAAGTATATCTCATTAAATTTGTATAGATTTATTAAATATTTATTATATATTTGGGATCATGAGTCCTTCTACACAAAGCATACCTCATTACAGGAAACTGTATGAGTTATTGCGAAAACAAATTAATGACGGAGTTTATACCGAGGGGGATATACTGCCTTCTGAGAATGAGTTATGCGTCATCCACAAACTGACACGGCCTACTGTCAGACATGCGTTAGACTCTCTTGTAAATGAGGGATTTATACGTAAGCATCAGGGTAAAGGCAGTATTGTGCATAAGTTGCCTAAAGGAATAGGGATTTTATCTATTGCTGGGACAACATCCGCTTTAGGAGAAAAAAATCAGCGATCGGAGATACTCATTAAGCCATTTGTTAAAACCTGGGAAGAAAATTTTATGTTTAAACTTTCTCAGACCGAAATTGATTCAGGATGTATTTATATGGAAAGGCTGCGTTTTTTTAATGAGGTACCGATTTTTTATGACATCAATTATATCCCGAACATCAATTTACCAAGGTTTACTTCCCGGTCATTTGAGAACAGGTCGCTTTTTGATATATTGCGTAAAAATTACAACCTCGAAATTAAAGGTGGGGAGCAAAAGATCAGAGCAATTAAAGCTGATTCTAATATTGCTAACCTTCTGGCCGTGAAGGAGGGTCACCCTGTGTTGCATCTTGAGCGGAAGTTCGATACAAACCGCTCTGGTTTTTATATATATTCATCAATTTATTGCAATACTGAAAGTCAGGCTGTTTATGGATTGTTCTAGAAAAACAAAAGATTCTTAATAAATACAGGTTAACATGTCAGCAAAATACTTTATCGCGTTCGATTTTGGCGCAGAAAGCGGAAGAGCCGTATTAGGGACTCTCGAAGATCATAAAATTGTTCTTGATGAAATCCACAGGTTTCCAACGGGAATGGTAAAAATCGACAACCATCTTTATTGGAACATTTACAGGTTTTACGAAGAGGTACTTAAAGCTTTGTCTTATTGTATTAATTCTCAGCATATTCAACCTGAATCAATAGCATTTGATACCTGGGGAGTTGATTTTGGTTTTATCGCAGATGACAAAACCTTAATCCGTATTCCTTTTGCGTATCGCGATCCTCAGGCAGCAGAGGCAATGCCTGACTATTTTGAAAACGTTATGCCACCCCATGAAATCTATTCTCTTACAGGAATCTCCATGCAGGCATTTAACAGTCTGTTTCACCTGCATGCATTAAGGAGGAACCGCGACAGGGCTTTACATACGGCCAGTCGTCTGCTTTTTATTCCCGATATCTTCAACTTTTTGTTAAGCGGATCTCTTACAACTGAGTTTTCATTTGCAACTACTTCTCAATTGTTTAACCCTGTTAAGATGGATTGGGACGAATCGCTTCTAAGCAGCGTTGGCCTTGATAAATCTTTTATGAATCCAATTGTTCAGCCGGCTACCATAATCGGAAACCTTAAACCTGATATTGCTAAAGCAGTAGGTGCAAAATCGGTAAAGGTAACTGCCGTATGTTCACACGATACAAGCAGCGCAATTGTTGCTGTTCCTGCAGAAGGGCAGGACTGGGCATATATTAGTTCAGGAACCTGGTCGTTGATGGGTGTTGAACTCGAAAAAGCAGTTATTACTGATTTGAGCTTTAAATATAACTTTACCAATGAGGGGGGAGCAGACAATAAAATCTGTTTTTTAAAAAACATCATGGGCCTATGGTTATTACAGCAATGCAGAAATTCATGGCTTAAATCGAATACAGGTATAAATTACGAGGAGTTAATATCACTTTCTCAATTGGCTCCGCATTTCAGGTCCTTTATCGATCCCGACTTTATGGGTTTTTACAATCCAGCAGATATGCCAAATGCTATCGACGATTTTTGCTTAAAAACTCATCAGAATGTTCCTCAGAATATGGGTGAGTACGTGCGACTTATACTCGAAAGTCTTGCCTTCAAATACAGATTGACCCTCGATCAGCTTAGGGAACAAACAGGGAAATCAATCCGGAAAATTCATATAATCGGAGGTGGGGCGAAAAATAAATTTCTATGCCAGTATACTGCTAATGTTACCGGATTAACTGTTGTTGCCGGGCCTGCTGAAGGTACTGCTGCAGGAAATCTTCTTATGCAGGCAAAAGCTCTTGGATACCTCAAGGATATTGAGGAGATCAGGGAGGTTGTAAGAAATTCATTCAGTTTTACCGAATATAACCCTCAGGATACAGAAGAATGGGATGCCGCCTACCAGAAGTTCTTGTTACTTTGCGAAAAATCAAAGAGTATATAAATAGTCACTCAAATGCTGATTTTTTTTCAAGCCAATTGTCCGGGTTAACATAATTCTTGTCAAATGAAATGCATGTTTAGGATTGCGTGTTATATCGCTGTCTCACTATTTGTTTTATCCGGAGTATCTGTAAATGCTCAGAATCCCATTTCACCTCCGGGAATCTATTTTGCCGATCCATCAGCCCATGTGTTTAAGGGTAAGCTATACCTTTATGGATCACTTGATGAAAGCTGTGAATACTGGTGTTCCCGGAAACATCACATCCTTTCCACAAATGATATGAAAAAATGGAAGGTTCATGAAAATGTTTTTGCTTCTGATGGCGGCAAGGACGAAGTTTCTTATAATGATCAGCTTCTTTTTGCTCCGGATTGTGCATTCCGGAATGATACCTTTTATCTGTATTATTGCCAGCCAGACAGGTTAACAGCAGAAGGTGTTGCAACTTCTACAAAACCTGAAGGACCATTTTCAAATGGACAGGTACTGAATGTTTTTGATTTCCAGCAAATTGATCCCTCTTTATTTATAGATGATGACGGACAGGCATATTATCTCTGGGGACAATTCAGTCTTAAAATGGCCCGGATGAATCCCGATATGAGATCCCTGGATAAATCAACTCTGAAAGACAGCATAATTACAGAATCACAACATTTTTTCCATGAAGGTGCATTTCTGACAAAACGAAACGGATTGTATTATCTTGTGTATGCCGACCTCAGCAGATCTGAGATGCCTACCTGTATTGGCTATTCCACATCAAAATCTCCTTTTGGACCTTATACATATGGCGGGGTTATTGTTGATAATGATCAGTGTAATCCGGGAAACTGGAATAATCATGGTTCTATTGCTGAGTTTAATAATGAATGGTATGTTTTCTACCATCGCTCTACACATGGCTGCGATAAAATGAGAAAATCCTGTGTTGAGCCCATTACTTTTTTACCGAACGGATCAATTCCTGAAGTTGAAATGACTTCTCAGGGTGCCGGTGGTCCATTGGACGCCAAATCTAAGACCGGGGCCGAAGCTGCATGTATTTTGCAGGGAAATGTCCGTATTGAATCTTTTGATAAGGAACAGGAAAAACTCAGCCAGATTAGAAATGGTGATAAAGTGGTATTTAAGTACATAGATTTTGGTACAGGTGTGGGAAAAATAACCTTTCGTATAGCTCCAGGTACCAGCGGAGGAACAATAGTTATTAATGCAGATAAACCCTGGCACAAACAACTGGCATCGGTTACTATTGAAGCAAATTCAGGAAAAACTGAATGGCAGACATTAACCTTCGATGTTCAAACCATCAGCGGTGTGCATGCGCTATGGTTTCAATTTTACGGAAAGGAAGAAGAGGAATTAATGTCGATAGACTGGTTTAGATTTGATTAGTTAAATGTGTACACTGCAGCCAGTCCGATAATATGGACAGATTCAGGATCATTCACATTTTTCTCTTTCTGGAAGCGGTAGAAACTATCAATGTCGAGTTTGTTTGTAATCTTCCAGGTTAATCCAAGAGTATATCTGTCCTGACGGAATTCATTTTTATCGTCAAGTCTGTAATAGCTTTCCCAGTTAAAATATGGATCTGTGAGCTTACTCAGGTTGTAATCAATTTCAAAGCGGTTTCTGATATAGTTTGAAACTACCAGGGTTGTTTGTTCCCAGGAATGCTGATACAAGATCCTATATCCTACATTTATCCCTGTATTAAATATTTCGGTTCCTGTGGAGGCACTAAACGAAACTCTGGATTTGTCGTATTCATCAAGCGCAGAGCCGGTCTGACCTGAAGACATAAAACTATACCGGTATAAGGCCTTCACATTAAGATATTTAAATACCTTATACCGAAAACCAAATTCAGAAAAAGTATAATCAAATTGACTGATGTTTTCATTAAACCTGAATTGCTGTTCAATTTCGAATCTGAATTTTTGACCTA
>CAYOLQ010000051.1:0-24009 GCA_964404825.1 uncultured Chitinophaga sp. | reverse complement strand
GAAGGTACCAATACAACTTTCACAACTTTGGCAACAGGTGTTGGTCTGAACTATAAGTGGCAGATCGAAACTACACCGGGTACCTTTGTTAATGTTAATGATTTAGCGGGAGTTTATAGTGGCACAGGAACGGCTACCCTTACAATCATTAATCCACTGAGTGCATTGCATGGTAAAAAATACAGGGCAGTAGTGACAGATTTATGTTCACGCACTGCAACCACTATTCAGGCTACTCTGAGTATTAATGAAAAACCTGAAGTAACTGTAAATCCAACCAGTCTGATTGTTTGTGAAGGCAGCAACATAACTTTCACTGTTAATGCTGGAGTAACGACTTCTCCTGCATACCAATGGCAGGAATTTGATGGTGTCAGCTGGACAAATATTCTGAATGGTGGTAATTATCTTGGTGCTAACAGCAGTGTACTGAATGTATTCAATGTGAATGCCGGAATGTCTTTACATCAGTACAAAGCAATAATTTCGGGTACTTGTACACCTCTAGCTGAATCACTAGCAGCAACACTTACAGTAAATACTGCTCCACAGATCACTTTTAACCCTCGTGATACAACAGTTTGCGAGTTCCTACCTGCAGCGTTTAAAGTTCAAGCTACCGGAACATCACTTGATTATCAGTGGCAGGTGGATATGAACGATGGAGGTGGTTACCGGAATCTTGCTGATACAGCTGCTATATACAGTGGAACTACCAGCTCAACCTTAAATGTACTGAATCCTGCACGCAGATTCAATAATTACAAATATCGTGCTCAGGTAACCGGTACATGTAACCCAACTAAAACGTCTTCATTTGCTGTACTTACTGTGCACACAGCTCCTGAAATGGTTGTTCAGCCGGTATCACAGACCATCTGCGAGTACAACAGCGTAGGTTTCTCTGTAAATATTTCAGGTGCCAACATTAATTATATCTGGCAGGAGAATTCAGGTGGTATATTTGTGGATCTTCAGGATACAGCTTCGTATATAGGTACCAAAACAAGCACCATGAATATTTTCAATGTTCCGCGTGCTATGAGCAGTAACCGTTACAGAGTAATTGCAACAGGAATGTGCAATCCTCCTGTGGTTTCAGGTGAGGCAACACTTACAGTCAATACCAGTCCTGCTATAACCGTTAATCCAATGGATATAAATATTTGTGAAAATGGCAGTACTGTCCTTAATGTTACTGCTGAAGGTTCAGGTCTTACTTACCAATGGCAGGTAAGTACCGGCGGAGCATATAGCAACGTAACCAACGATACTACTTACAACGGGGTGAATTCAGCAAATCTTAGCATTAATGATGCAGAAGCTGTTTACAATGGATACAAATACCGCGTCAGAGTGAGCGGAACATGCGTCCCTCCTGCTAATTCTGCTGAAGCAACTCTGTTTGTCAATGCTAATCCTATAATTACAACACATCCTTCAGATGCTGTTATCTGCGAAGATGGAAATATAAGTTTCATAGGAGCCGCAATTGGACCTAACCTTACGTATCAATGGCAGGTATCAGTAAACAATGGTGGTACATGGAGTAATGTTACCGATAATTCAAACTACTCCGGAAGCACCACGCCTACCTTGACAGTTCTAAACGGGCCTGTGACATTTAATAATAACATGTATAGATTAAGCGTAAGCAGTGCATGTACGGCAATAAACGGAAATTCAGCAAGACTTACTGTCAATGCCAACCCTGTGGTTAATATTACAGGTTCAGGTTCGTTCCCGCTGGTCTGCGGAAATACCGAAATGATTATTAATGGTAATCCTTCAGGTGGATCCGGTACGTATTTAACACATAGCTGGACAGGAGATGTTACGCCTCTGAATTCGTTTAATACACCGCAAACGACATTCAAAACTATTATAAATGGCAGCTACAACCTTACTTATACTGTTACTGATAATAAAACATGTAAGGCAAGCCAGTCGGTTGTTGTAATCAACGATATGCCAAATGCACAGTTCACTTCAACAGCATTGCCTTCCTGTGGATTCCTGATGGTTGATTTTACCAACACTTCCACAAGAGCTACTTCATACGAATGGAACTTCGATGATGGCACTCCTGTTGAGACAAGTCTTAATGCATCCCATGGATTTGAAAACCTTGATCCCTCCGGATTGGTAAAATACTACGAAGTTCAATTGAAAGCCTTCTCAGCAAATGGTTGCGAGGCAACAACTAACCAGTATATTACAATCTATCCGAAAGTAGATCCCACATTCACCATTACGCCTGCAAGTGCTTGTCAGCCTGTAGTTGCAACTATGATCACACAACCGGGAGCTGCAAGTTACGAATGGGATTTTGGCGATGGACAACAGATATCCGGAGGATATGCAGTATTGCACGAATTTGGAAATACCACAAATGCTACAATTTCTTATGTTGTCACACTGCAAACAACTTCATTCTATGGTTGTAAAGCTTTGACAACAGACACCATTGATGTATTCCCGCTACCGACACCCAACTTTAGTGTTTCGCCTATTGTTCAGGTTTATCCTTCGGCAACTGTTAACATTACGAATCTGGTTGCACCGGGACCGTGGTCATATACTTACGATTTCAAGGATGGAAACTCAAGTACAGATGAAAATCCGATTCATACCTATGCAATGCCTGGTAGCTATAAAATAGTTCAGGTGGTTTCAGCATCGGGATGTACAGATAGCATATCTCAAACGGTTATTATTTCACCTGCACCTCCTGTTGCTGCATTTACTCAACCGGAATCGGGGTGTACTCCGCTTGAAATTCAGTTTGTGAATAATTCTGAATATGGGACATCCTACAGATGGGATTTTGGTGATGGCAGTATTTCCACTAAAGAGAATCCTTCCTATACCTATTTCGATGCAGGAACATTCCCGATTACCCTGACTGTAACAGGTCCGGGTGGTTCATCTACGTTTAAGACAACTCTGGAGGTTTATGCTACCCCAATCCTTAACTTCAGCTCTACTCCGGATTCGGTTTACATAAACGACAAACCCGTTAAATTCTTTAACCTATCAGGTTATGCAAATAGCTATTCCTGGAACTTTGGTGATTATGATGAAGATACCGGTGCTGAAGCAGAAGACAATACATCATCCGAATTTGAGCCAATTCATGTATACCATACCAAAGGATGGAAAGATGTAACACTTATCGGGTCGAATGCGAATTGCAGTGATACTTTGTTCAGGGAGCATGTGGTATTTGTGAGTCCTGCCGGAAAATTCATCTTCCCGAACGTGTTCCGACCCAATCCTACCGGACCTATTGATGAGCACTGGGATAAAAACAATCCTGATATTGTGAATCGGCTCTTCTTCCCTGGTGTAATCGAGTCTGTACTTGAATATCATCTCTATATCTATAACAGATGGGGTGAGCAGGTCTTCGCTACGGATGATATTACTGTGGGATGGAACGGTTATATAAAAGGGGAAATTGCAAAACAAGGTGTTTATATCTGGAAAGTAACCGGGAAATATACCAATGGTAAGAATTTCATGGAAGCCGGAGACGTGACTCTTCTATATTAATAGTTTTCAGGAATTGTTTGCCTGATTCCGGGCTGTTCTGACATGTCAAGAATAAGTAAAGTATACTTACCTGACATCTCAGAACGGTCCGGAGTTATTATTTTCATAAAAAATACTCCTTCTGTCAGCCCTAATTTTCTTGAGTTTTGTCAGGGTGAAACGGATATTACTCAAATTATATACTTGCTTTGCGTAATTATTACTAGGGGATGTAACCAATTATCAACAATTCCGTTTAATTTTATAGAACTTTAATTCTTGTGCGCTGTTAATAACTTTATTTGAATGAAGGTTACAGACAGCTTAATTTGGGCTTTCTCTAAAGCCCTGAATACTTGGATTATAGACGACACAAACCAAAGGAACTGTGAAAAAATACATATACATAACAATAATATCGTTTTTTTCAATAGTATGTGTATCGGCTCAGGACCCTCAGTTTACTCAGTTTTATGCAAATAAACTTTATCTGGCACCATCTTTTGCAGGAGCAGTACAGCAAGACAGGATCTCATTGACATACAGAAATCAGTGGCCAAGTCTGCCAGGAACATTTGTCAGTTATGCATTTGCATACGACCATTCCTTTTCAAGTTTTAACTCCGGGATTGGGTTTCTGGTTTTAAGGGACCTTGCCGGTTCGGGAAATCTAAGCACTACAAATTTTGGGGTTCAGTATTCATATGATATTCAGATTAATAACTGGTGGCATGTGCGACCGGGTGTTCATTTCCTTTATACCCAGACAGGTCTGGATTTTGATAAACTACTCTGGAACGACCAGATCTCGGTTGGAGGCACAACAACAACCACGGAACAGAGGCCAGGTCTGGAAACCAAGGGAGACGTTGATTTTTCAGCTTCTGCTCTTGCCTATTCTGATAAGCACTGGTTTGGTTTTTCAGTCGACCACATGCTAAAACCTAAAAACTCCTTATACGGAAATGACTATACGGTGCCGTTGAAAGTATCACTATTCGGTGGAACACAGGTTATAAGAAAAGGCAGATTGTTAAGTCCAATCGATGAATCCTTGTCAATTGCTTTTCTGTTCAAAAATCAGGACAAAATTTCACAGCTCGATCTGGGCCTGTATTGGTTCAAGTCCCCATTAATGCTTGGTTTATGGTACAGAGGTATTCCTGTAATTAACAATGAAAAAGTTGGTGATGCAGTTGCATTTCTCGCCGGATATAAGATTGAAGACTTCAGTGTTGGGTACTCTTATGATTTTACTATTTCCCGTCTGCTTTCCAGCACCGGAGGTGCACATGAAATATCCCTCATTTATGAATTTAAAACTTCCCGTGCAAAAAAGAAACGTCGTATGATTCCGTGTCCGGAGTTTTAAGGTGGGTTTAATTGTTTATACACCTGTCAGTTAATAACGAGTGAGGTGCGATTCATGACTTATCTACGATTTTCCTCTATCCATCTCTGAAAATCAGATTCGACAGAACCCAATCATTCGTACTTTTCCCCGATAAAATTGGGATCTTAACAGGCAAAAACTATCTTTGCACAAAATTATTTCCTAATTACAATTTAAAATGAAGAATTTAAACACGATCCTTATCAGTGTGTTGATTATTGCAGTTGGAGTTCTCTATTTCCTGCATTTTTCTCAGGGTAAAAAAGCAGATGTTTCAGAAGTATCAGGCGACACTGCGAATCTGGTAAATGCAGACAATGCGATGATTGCTTATATTGATATCGATACAATGCTTGTTCAGATGAATATGTATAACGATTTGAAAGACGGTCTGGCAAATAAGCAAAAGGAACTGGAAGGATCATTCCAAATCAAGTATAAGGCATTTGAAAAAAATGTAACGGATTTGCAAAACAAAGTAAATAAGGGATTACTTACAAGAGCTGAAGCTGAACAAATGAATCAGCAACTTGCCAATGATCAGATGCAGCTTGAAAATCTCAATGCAAGCTATACACAGCAATTGCAGGAAGAAGGAATAGTAAGCAATCGCAAAGTAATTGATTATATACAGGAGTACCTTAAAGATTATGCAAAAGGTAAAAACATCAAATTTGTTTTTAGCTATACATTCGGAGGTAACCTTCTTTATACCGATGGATCATTCGATATTACAACTGAAATTCTTACCGGAGTAAACCAAAAATATCTGGCAGAAAAAGAAGCTTCAAAAAAATAATCCCTTGGACCCTGCACGGACTTACCTGAAAAAGCATGCAACAGGTGATCCACTTGTTGTACAGGAAGCTGTTAAAGGATTAAAATATATTGTTATTTTACCGGCATACCTTGAAACCAGGCTTGAAGAAAGTCTGGTTTCTTTGTATAATACCATTTCCCCTGCGCTCCCGGTTGAAATCCTTGTTGTAATAAACTGGCCGGAAGATGAAAATGCAGAGAATGTTGCATTGAGTCATCAGATATTCAAATCCGCGACACATTGGGCAAAGGAACATTCAACTGATAATAAGCGCTTTCATGTTGCAGAAGTTGGGTATATTCCCCGAAAAAAAGCAGGAGTGGGTTATGCCAGAAAAACTGGGATGGATGAAGCTGTGCGCCGGTTTTTACAAGCCGGACAAAGTGATGGCATCCTTATTTCATTTGATGCAGATACACTTTGCGATACAAATTATTTTCAGGAAATTGAAGAACATTTCCATACTAATCCTTCTGTTAATGGATGCTCCATATATTTTGAGCATCCACTTGAAGGAAACACTTTTTCACCAGAGGTTTACAAAGCAGTAACTCAATACGAGCTTCATATGCGCTGCTATCTTCATGGGATAAGGCAAAGTGGGTTTCCTAACGCCTTTTATACCGTGGGATCTGCTCTGGCCGTGAGGGCAAACAGTTATTGCATGCAGGGTGGAATGAATATTCGTCAAGCTGGAGAGGACTTCTACTTTCTGCAAAAATTCTTCGATTTAGGAAATTTCAGCGATCTTACAGCAACAAGAGTTTGTCCCTCGCCCCGACCTTCGCTCCGTGTTCCTTTTGGTACGGGAAAAACAATTGACCAGCTATTAACCAGCGGAGAATCCCTAAAATCGTTTCATCCGTCCATTTATGCAATTCTTGGAGAATTCTTTGCATGTATTCCTTTATTATACATACAGATAACCAAAACAGGAAAATATGAACTTCCGGTATTTCACGACGGAATTTATGAGTTTCTTGCTGATATCGGATTTCAAACGGACCTTATGGGTATATATACAAATTCAGGTAGTTATCCTGCTTTTATTAAAAGGTTTTACCGGTATTTCAACATGTTCAGAATACTCAAATTTGTTAAATACTACAGGAAATATTTCCCGGATCTTCCGGTTGATGAATGTGCCAGAGCTATTCTAAAGAAAACAGTGTCGGAATTTAAAAATGAAATGGATGAAAAACAATTGCTGGAGGAATTCAGAAAATGTGATAAAAGCTCTATCGTTCAACAATAACGAAAATTTCCTCATTATCCTTTTTCATCAGATATTGTTCACGTGCGTATTTCTCAAGCATTTCAGGACTACTATGAAGTTCGACCAGCCTTGCAGAGTCGGTTAGAATTCTCTCCTGATAATAGTGGCAGTCTTTTTTAAGCTGATAGACATCGCGCGCCATACCAACTCTTTCGATGATATTATTCCTGTCAAAAAAGGTTAGCCAGACAGATACCAGGACTATGGTCAGAAGGAACTTGTTTCTGAGGTAGGGCAATATTCTTGTCCAAAGTTGCTTCAGGTATAGCAGAATGGTATTCATATCACAAAACTATCATAAAACAAGGCCTTTTTGAACTTCAAATTTCCTTTTTTATTAACAAATCTCAATAATGCTATTCCTCCTGCATAAACATATATTTATAATCAATTGGCGGGCGGAAATTTTCTTTTATTGTTCTTGGCTGAACCCAACGAAGGAGATTTATAACTGATCCCGCTTTATCGTTAGTCCCTGAACCGCGCGCACCGCCAAAAGGCTGTTGTCCAACAACTGCACCTGTTGGTTTATCATTAATATAAAAATTTCCGGCAGCATTCTGAAGCTTGCGGGTTGCAAGCTCAATAGCATATCGGTCTTTTGAAAAAATTGCACCGGTAAGTGCATAGATTGAAGTATTGTCAAGGATATCGAGGGTCTCCTCAAATTTTTCATCTTTATAGACATACAAACTGAGTACCGGGCCAAAAAGTTCCTCTTCCATAGTTGTATAATGGGGATCTGTTGTGAGAATTACAGTTGGTTCGATAAAATAACCTACTGATTTATCATATCCTCCCCCGAAAATAATTTCAGCTTCCTTATCTTTTTCTGCTTTATCAATAACTGAAGATAGTTTATCAAACGAGGCTTCATCAATAACGGCATTGAAAAAGTTACGGAAATCCTCGGGTGGACCCATTTTTATTTCTGAGAGAAATACTCCCATTTTCTCTTTAAGCTCAGGCCAGATAGATTCAGGAATGTAAGCCCTTGAAACTGCGGAACACTTTTGTCCCTGATATTCAAATGCACCACGAACAAGAGCCGTGGCGAGTTGCTCAACATTTGCACTTTTATGAGCAATTACAAAATCTTTGCCTCCCGTTTCACCCACAATTCGCGGATAAGATTTATAATTATGAATATTTTCGCCAATTGTTTTCCAGATATTCTGAAAAACCTCGGTTGAACCGGTATAGTGAATACCTGCAAAATCTCTGTGTGAAAAAATTTCCTTTCCTGCAACCGGGCCCGAAACAAATACCAGGTTAATGACACCGTCGGGGAGGCCTGCTTCCATCAGAACCTCCATGATCACCCTTGCTGAATATATCTGGGTATTTGAAGGTTTCCACACAACAGTATTGCCCATAAGTGCAGGGGCTGTAGGCAGGTTTCCTGCGATGGATGTAAAGTTAAAAGGCGTAAGAGCAAAAACAAATCCTTCAAGAGGACGATGTTCAAGACGATTCCATGTAAGAGGGGCTGACTGCGGCTGCTGACTGTATATTTCTGTTAAAAACTCAACATTAAACCGGTAAAAGTCAATTAGTTCACAAGCTGAATCAATTTCTGCCTGAAATGGATTCTTTGATTGAGCAACCATCGTGGCAGCATTAATTCTTGATCGGTATTTTCCGGCAAGAAGTGAAGCTGCTTTCAGAAAAACTGATGCTCTGTTTTCCCAGGGCAGCGAAGCCCAGTTTTCTTTAGCTGCAAGTGCAGCTTTTATGGCCATCTGCACATGCGAAGCATCTCCCCTGTGAAAATAGCCCAGAATATGTTTATGATTATGAGGTGGACGCACAGCAATTTTGTTGCCGGACCGAACTTCCTTACCGTCAATTATCATGGGAATATCGATCTCAGCCGACCATGCTTCCTGAATAGCTTGTTTTAATCGAGTTCTTTCGATTGTCCCAGGAGCATAATTTACAATCTCCTCATTTTCAGCGACCGGTACTTTAAAAAATCCTATAGACATGACTTTTATCAGATTATTTAACTACTTGAATAATTAGCATTTACAGGCTTTAAAAGTATAATTTTTTCTCATCTTTGGTAGTATGGTGTGTCATATTATATAACACATTTGAGTGAAACAGAGAATAACTTCAGTAATAATAAACTTTTTTTGCTTCCGGTTGTTTAACAATCAATTCTTGTTATTTATATTAATTCTAAATAAAATCAGTTATGTCTTTTGAACTCCCACAATTACCCTATGCTTACAATGCGCTTGAACCGCACATTGATGCAAAAACAATGGGAATCCATCACAGCAAGCATCATGCAGCATACACAAATAACCTTAATAATGCTATTAAAGGAACTGATCTCGAGGGCAAATCGATTGAAGTAATTATTGCAGATGCTTCAAAACTCGCTCCGGCAGTAAGAAATAATGGTGGCGGATTCTACAATCATAATTTATTCTGGACTGTTATGAGTCCGAATGGCGGAGGTTTACCAAAAGGTGATCTTTCCGATGCCATCAATAAATACTTCGGTTCATTTGAAAATTTTAAGGAAAAATTCAATACTGCGGCTGCGACCCGGTTCGGTTCAGGTTGGGCATGGCTTACAAAAAATTCAAAAGGTGAACTTCAGATAAGTTCGAGTCCAAATCAGGATAACCCGTTGATGGACCTTTCTGAAGTAAAAGGGCTGCCGATTTTAGGACTTGATGTATGGGAACATGCATATTATTTGCATTACCAGAACAGGAGACCTGATTATATTGCTGCTTTCTGGAATGTTGTAAACTGGGATGAGGTTTCAAAAAGGTTTAAAACGAAATAAATCTGTAATTACAGAGAACCTGAGTTTTTTTCAACTTCGCTGAAGACGCGAAGAAGATTTCCGCCCCATATTTTTCGAATATCTTTTTCGCTATAACCCCTTTGAAGGAGTTCTGTTGTTATATTTTTCATTTCGCTTACATCGTAGCAGCCATTTACTCCGCCTCCACCGTCGAAATCGGTACCGATGCCAACATGATTAATTCCTGCTATTTTTACAATATGGTCAATATGGTCTGCAACATCTGACACTGTTGCAAGAATAGCGGGAAACTGTTCATCCACTTTCATCCATGCATCGAAGAATAGTTTTTTACCTTCAGCATCAAGCGAATAATAATCGCCATACTTTTTTCTTACAGCGGCTTTTGCTGAGTCTCTTTCGGGTTGAAAAACAGGAGTTTTTACATATGCGCTGAGGATGCACATCTGAATGACTCCTCCGTTTTTTGCCAGAGCCGTCAGCATATCGTCGCTCATATTGCGGGGATTATCACAAATTGCACGGGCACAGGAATGTGATGCAATAACGGGAGCTTTTGACAGTCTTATAACATCGAAAAAGGAGGAATCAGAGGCATGAGAAACATCAATCATAATCCCCATACGATTCATTTTTGCAATAACTTCTTCCCCGAATGCGGTCACACCCGTATTTGCTTCATCTGTTATACCGTTTGAAGAGCCGCAAATATCATTATTTGACGAATGGCAAAGGGTAATATATCGTGCTCCCTTATTATAAAAAGTATCAATTAGTGAAAGATCCCGGCCTATTGGATAACCGTTCTCCAGACCAATGAAAATTGCGCGTTTCCCTTTTTTAATAACAGGGTAAATATCACCCGAATTCAATGTAAGTTCTATTTTGTCTGAATATCTTTCAAGATTTACGTGGATAGAATCGAATACCCGCAATGCCTCAAGTTTTGCAGAAAGGTTTCCTTCATCATTTCTTTCCTGCTGACCCACAAAGACTGCCAGAAACACCCCATCCAAATCTCCCTGTACCATTCGCGGAATGTCAACTTTTGACCGATGCTTTCCTGCAGTATGCATTTCCCCGAATGAATAACCGTCTGTTAAAAACCACATAGGTGTGTCAGTATGGCTATCGATAGTTACAGCTCTTTCGTGAATCCGTGAAACTTTTTTTGCAGAAACAGTTTTTTGTGCGCTAAGACTAAATCCCCAAAAAATAATGAAGATAAAAAGTACTACTTTATTAATTCTCATACTTTTTCAGGTGTTTTTTGTTCAGCCGTTTCGAGGGAAGAAAAGCGTTCAAGAATGCTGTCATCATTTATTTCTTTGGACAGTGATGCTATGGTATCAATTGGCACATCAAACAGATCCAGGAATAGCAATCCATCCAGGGCATTATTAAATTTCGGATCGATATTAAAACCCACAATTTTCCCGTTTAGCTTGAGATACTTTTTAAGTAATACAGGCATGGTATAATTGGAAGTATCTACATCCTTAATAAATTTATCGAATTTATTCAAATCGTTTGAAGACTCCATAAGTATTTCTGTGTCTACATCCTGCAATGCAGTTGGAACAAATCTGGTGCGCGGTTTGATAAACTGGCCGAACTCCGGACTATAATGATTATCCATAATATACTTAATAATCATGCTTTTGGAAAAGTTTGAAAACCTGTTGCTAATACTCACAGGCCCGACAAGATATCTGTAATCCGGATGTTTCAGAAGAAAGTATAGGATTCCTTTCCAAAGCATGAAAAGAGGCATTGGTTTACGTTGATATTCAGAAACAATAAATGACCGTCCCAATTCTAATGATTTTTCGAGAGAGGGATAAAGTTTGTGATTAATTTTAAACAGGCTATGGATATAAAAACCTCTGATACCATATTGTCTCATGATATCTTTCCCCATCCCCACGCGGTATGCACCCACTATTTTTTTCTCAAGGTTATCCCAAATAAAAAGCTGGTTGTAGTAAAGGTCAAACTCATCAATATCAATTGACCGGTTAGTTCCCTCACCAATTTGTCTGAATGTAATCTCGCGTAAACGACCAAGTTCATTCATGATCGAAGGAATACAGTAAGATGGACTGCAAAAGACCTGAAATTCTCCGTTTTCAAAGAGCAAATACTTTTCACGAAGCTGGTTAACTTCCTGTTCAACTTTATGTGGATTTATCGGAGGAATAATATCCTCAACTTTAATTGAGCGAAAAATATTGGGATAGAAAAATTTCTGAACCTCGAGTGCGGAACCAAGAGAATAGGTTTTTGCTCTTAGAAATCTACCGTAACGTGAAATATCGGTAAACTCATTTTGATCTTTTACACTGATTGGATTCCCTATTCGCAGGCGAATAACTTTCTTTTTCTTGTTAAAAAGTTCATGGGGCAGTCTAACTGTGCGAAGATTTGGATGAATCAGACCTAAAAGGTGAAAAAGCCGGCTGTTATTTCCCTGGAAATACACAGGAATAATTGGAACTTCTGCCTTTTTAATCATCTTAAGAGCCGAAGTTTGCCATTCCTTGTCTGAAATACCTATTGAAATCTGGTTATAGCTGGAAACCTCGCCAGCCGGGAAAACACCAAGGGGGAATCCATCCTGAAGGTGTTTAAGGGCATATTTAATACCGGTGATGCTCGATTTTGTGTCTTTATGTTCCTCAAAGGGATTAACAGGGAGGATAAAATCTTTTACCGGTTCGACCTTCTGCATGAGAAAATTGGCAAGAACTTTAATATCCGGCCTTACCATTGATAAAACCTTGACCAATAACATTCCATCGATTCCACCAAATGGATGATTGGAAACACTAATAAATGCACCTGTTTTAGGAATTCTGTTTAATTCTTCCTCACTTATCTCGAAAGAAATTTTCAGTTCTTCAATCAGTTTATCAATAAAATCTATTCCATTCAGGTGAGAGATATCAGAATAAAGTTTATTGATTTTATTAATACGCAACAACATCATCAGTATACGGGCTGTACCGGTTCCACCGAAACGGTCGAGTTTTGCAGCCTTGATGAATTCCTCAGTTTCAATTAATTTCCTCATGAAATATCCTGAATATCAGCATTTTTATGTAGTCTCTTACGCAATTCTGAAACTTTATCAGAAAACTTAAGAGCATCAAATATACTAAAATCAATAATTCGATTTCATTCCATAAAATAATATTGATTTTTCCCGATACAGGAATGGGATAATTACTTCATAAACCACACACTAAGGATTGCAGCAATTCCAAGGAAAAATATAATTACGCCTGCAACCTTATTCATCCACCAAATGCTTTTTAACCTGAATCGGTGCCTGAAAATATTCACCAGGGTAGTGAGCACGAACCACCAGGTTGCAGAGCCAATTGCTACACCTGCAACCACTAAACCGACATAAAATATATTCATGGGTCCACTGGCCAGATTTACACCTGCAAACATTGCCAGGAAAAAAAAGATTGCCATTGGATTGGATACTGTTAACAGAAAAACTGATATAAAATCCTGCGAAAGTTTGTTCGGATTCAGGCGCTGAAGTCTTAACTGCCGGATGGGATTGGTAAAGAAAATGTGAATACCCAGATACATTACAATCGCTCCACCAATAATCTGAAAATAAATATGCTGAGCCTTAAGAAAAGTTATTATCATGGAAATTCCGAAACCTGCGATAAGTGCAAAAAAGGTATCTGCTGCTGATGCGCCCAAACCGGATACAAAGCCAGCTTTTCTTCCCTTGTTCAGGGTTCTCTGAATACATAAAACACCAATGGGACCCAAAGGGATGGACACCATCAATCCAATAATAATTCCTTTCCAAAAGAGTTCAATTCCCATCTGAAGGATTCAAAGAATTTCTATTTTTTCAAAAATGTTTCTTAACTATTTACAAAGAAACTAAATATTGCTGATTTAGCCTTTGAGGGTATTGAATTATTTATGATTGATAAACTCTTAAACTAATACTTGCAGAGGTATCAAAATCTGTGCCTTTACGAAAAACCATATTCCTAATCCTTACAAATCTCATCTTTTCTACCAAATAAATTACCGACTGATGCACAATCTGTGGGCATTTTTCATTTAATTTGCTTTTCCAAAAAACATATGATGCCAAAAAGAAATTTAATTCTTTTGTCTGTCTTATCCGGAGTTCTCCTAACTCCTGCCTGGTATTCGTGGGGATCAGGAATAATTCTTCTGATTGCTCTGGTTCCATTACTTTTTGTTGAAGAAGTATTAAACAAGGTGCACGGAAAGAATGCGAAAAAGCTTAGCTTCTGGATTCCATTTCTGGGTTTTGCGGTTTTTAATATTCTAACAACATGGTGGATCAAAAATGCCTCTGCTGCAGGATCGATAGTTGCAGTTTTGTTGAATTCCACTCTCATGAGTACTGTTTTTTACCTTTTCTCTCTTACGCGTCGCAGGCTGGGAGATGGTTTTGGTTACTTTTCCCTGATTTTTTACTGGATTGCTTACGAATATCTATACCTGCATGGTGAAATTTCCTGGACCTGGCTAAATCTTGGTAATGGGTTTGCAAATGATATCCGTTTAATACAATGGTATGAATATACAGGCGTTTTAGGAGGAACCTTATGGGTTCTTCTGATGAACATTTTTTGGTTCAAAGTCCTGAATGACTGGATAAACAATAAATCGATCAGGGAAGCAAGAACTGACCTAATAGTTTTTCTTTGTGTTTTAATTATACCTGTTGGTTTTTCGCTTATCAGGTTTTACAGTTATGAAGAGAAGAGTAATCCATACAGTATTGTTGTATTACAACCCAATATTGACCCATACGAAAAGTTTAATGATATCCCTGCAGATGAACAGATGGGAATTCTCCTTGATATGGCAGCTGGAGTTACCGACAATAAAACAGATTATATAGTTGCTCCTGAAACATTCATAAATAATAATCTCTGGCTTGATGACATGGAGCTGAATCCCAGCATCCGGAGTATAAGGAAATTTTTAGAGCAGTATCCGAGAGTTAAAGTAGTTATCGGAGCAACAACGTATAAATTTTATAGCGATTCATTAGAAAAAAGTGAAACATCCAGACCGTTTCGTGAAGGATTTTATGACAGTTTCAATACCGCTCTGCAAATCGATTCTACCAAAAATATTCAATATTATCATAAGTCACAGCTTGTTGTAGGCGTTGAGAAGATGCCATACACGCAACACCTTAAATTTTTGGAAAGGATAATGTTGAATCTTGGAGGCACATTCCGAAGTCATGGTATTCAGGCGGAAAGATCCTGTCTATATTCACCACAGGACAGCCTGAGCATTGCAACACCAATTTGTTATGAGTCGATTTTTGGAGAGTTCGTTAGCGATTACATTGTTCCCGGAAAGGAAGGTT
Source organism: uncultured Chitinophaga sp. (assembly GCA_964404825.1). Classification (GTDB taxonomy): domain Bacteria; phylum Bacteroidota; class Bacteroidia; order Bacteroidales; genus JACJXF01. The sequence goes on along the minus strand of CAYOLQ010000051.1, from coordinate 8,800 downwards.
TTCTCTTTGTTATTACTAATGATGGATGGTGGGGTGACACACCCGGCTATGTTCAGCATAATAGTTTTTCGGGCATACGCGCTATTGAAACAAGAAGAAGTGTTGCCCGTTCAGCCAATACTGGAATATCTTCTTTTTTCAATCAGAGAGGCGAGATTCTGCAAAAAATCGGTTGGTGGAAGCGTTCATCAATTAAAGCCAGTCTGAACGCAAACGATAAAATGACATTCTACTCCCTTCATGGCGACTACATTGGCAGGGTCTCTGTATTCTTCGGACTTATGTTTTTGCTGTACACTTTGGTGAAGATTATTTTAAACAGCAAGAAACCTGACAGGTCTTAAGACCTGACAGGTTACCAAAAAAAACCATAAATTTATTCCTCTTAATGCAACCCCGGAAAAATTCCGCTGTCATTATTTATTGAAAACCATTTTATAATTGAACTCAGGTTATCAGGAAATACACAAAGAGATTATTGAGCTTTGCATGGCCGGCAATGTTAAAGCTCAATATCAACTCTACACCCTCTATTCAAAGGCTATGTACAGCATCTGCCTTCGGATGATGAACAGACGCGAGGAAGCTGAGGATGTTCTTCAGGAGTCTTTTGCAGAGATCTTTGACAAGCTTGAAAAATTCAGATTCGAATCTGCATTCGGTGCATGGGCTAAAAGAATCGTAATTAATAAATGTATCAACCAATTGCGAAAAAAAAGACCGGATATAAGGTTTGAAGCGGAACTAAAAGATGCTGAACCTGATGAGGACCATGTTGACTACGATAATCTGAAACTTCAGGTTGAAAAAGTTAAAAAAGCAATGTCTGAATTACCTGATGGATACAGAATTATTTTTAGTCTGTATGCCCTGGAAGGTTACGATCACGAGGAAATTTCATCGATCCTGGGGATCAGTGAATCTACCTCAAAAACGCAATACATGAGAGCAAAAGTGAAGATAAAAGAATTAATACTTCAGACGCCATGAAAGATAAACTGGAACAATTTATTGATGAAAACAGGGACTCGTTCGATTCCTTTTCTGCTCCGGAGTCAGAAAAGAACTGGCAAAAAATCCTTGCGAATAGAAAAGTGAAACCCGGAAGGAAGTTATATCTCAGTTACTTTTCGCGCGCAGCAGCAGTTCTTCTGGTTTTCGGATTATCCTATCTGTTTCACGATATGGTTGACCATAGGAAGGAATCACGACTAGCAGAAGAGAAGCTTAACGACATCTATAAGCAATTGCCTGAACTCAAGGAAGCTGAGAGCTATTATGCAAATCTGGTTTTAAATAAAATGGATGAGATAAAACCCTTTCTGATAAGTAATCCGGAAATAGGGAATGATATAAACACCGATCTCATGGAACTTGACAGCGTTTACACTTCTCTGAAAAACGATTTGAAGGATAATGTTGCCAATGATCAGATTATTGAAGCAATGATACAGAATTACCGGCTAAAACTCAGTATTCTGGAAGATTTACAAGCTGAAATCGAAATTGAAAACAACAACGAAAATGAAAAGCCAAAAGTTAATATTTAAATACCTGTTTTTTTCAGTTGTATTAATTGCCATAATACAGGGCAATAGTGCTCAGACTTTTTCAAATAACAAGTCAGAAACAAAGACCTACAAAGCAAGTCCTGAAACAACTGTCGAAATCAACAATAAATACGGAAAGATCCATGTAATCCCATGGGATAAAGACTCTGTGAAGATAACAGCAAGCATGAGTGTGCATTCCAACAACCTCACCCGTTTGGAGAAAGTTAAGAATGGAATAAACTTCAATTTTAGCAGTACCAAATTTTACATTTCTGCAAGTACAGATTTCGGCACCAATAGTAACCAATTATTAACCGAACTGAAAAGCTTATCGGATGCTATAATGTCAGGCCAGAACCAGATTGAAATTAACTACATGGTTTATTGTCCGTCGCAAATAAATCTCAACCTCGTTAACAAATTTGGTGATGTTTACATCGATGATATGTTTGGGAAATTAAAAATAAGTCTTTCTAACGGCGACCTGAAAATTAACAAACTTGAAGGAGAAGCTCAGATAGAACTGGCATTCGGGAGCGGAATAATAAATGATATAAGGGAAGGACAGCTAACTGTATCCTACTCGGATATTAAAATAAAAGATGCTCTGAAGCTTGACATAGACAGTAAATCCTCAACACTTAATATCGACAGGGCTGATTTTGTTAAAGTTACAAGCCGAAGGGATAAATACTTCATTAATACCGTTGAGAATTTTTATGGTAATTCCGAGTTTTCGCAGATATGGATTGAAAACCTCCTTTGTGAAACAGATTGCACCCTAAAATACGGTAGCTATGCAATAACTGATATACAAAAGGAATTCTGTAACATAAATCTGAATTCCGAATATACCGATATCAATCTTTCTCTTAAAACCGGGAGTAAATACGAGGCCGACATATTCTATCCCGATGGTGCCAGCGTAAACCTCCCCCTGAATAAGGAAAAATATGGCTATACAAACGACCGTGAAGGCAGCGTTCAATGGCACTCCAGTTTTAAATCCGGTACAGGTGAAACACTGCCTAAACTCAGAATTCTTGCAAGCCAGAAAAGCTATATAAGCATCCTGGAAAAATAATTTAATGTTAAATTTTAAATAAATAGATCATGAAAATTTCAAAATTACCGGTTCTGGTAAGTCTTACCGGTCTGTTATTCATATTTTCCTGCTCAGATTCATTCTGGAACTGCATTGATGGAAACGGAAGCACCTCCACAGTGCGCAGGGTGGTTGGAACCTTTTCTAATGTAGCGAGTTACGGTGATTTTATTGTGGATGTTTCCGTGGGATCAACAACAAGCGTCACAGTCGAAGCCGATGAAAACCTTCTCGCTTATATTGAAACCTACATACAGGGTAATACCCTAATCCTTGAAACAGAGGATAATCATTGTGTTCAGAGTCGTAACCGGATATATGTTCATGTGGTTACTCCCTCTGTCTATGAAATAAAATTAGCAGGTTCAGGAGTTATTTATTGCGATAATATCACTGCAAACGAACTTAAATATGAACTAACCGGATCTGGTGATATTGAAAGTGCAGGTATTAATGCCGGAATGGTTGAAGCAAACCTGACAGGTTCGGGAGAAATAAATCTTGCAGGAAGTGCAACTCAAACAGATTTCTTAATTTCAGGTTCAGGCAATATTAAGGCAATAAACCTTGAACAGGATAAATGCATTTCTACCATAACCGGTTCGGGATCCATTTACACTTTTGTAAATAATCTGCTTGACGTTCTTATTTCTGGCAGCGGGAATGTTATTTATAAAGGAGATCCTGAAAAAACTGTAAATATTACTGGTTCTGGAAGGGTTATCCGGTATTAGTGTGACGGGTGATCCCCGTATCCTTTTTCGTTCAGGAAGCAACGAAAATAAATGAAACTTTTTTAAAACATCAATTGAAAATAAAATGAGAGCATTTCTAATAACACTTTTTATAGGGATTAGCTTGTATGCATCCTCACAGGACAGTGGCAAAGAGGTTGGCCTAAGAGGAGGTATAACTTCAGGTATTACCTTCAGGCAATATCTCGAGGATAATTTTTCTTATGAAGGACTACTCAGCTTCAGACAGGACGGGCTCCAGTTCACCCTTTTACGGCAGATTCATGAACAGACACTTTTCGACATTGCCGATAATCTGTTTCTTGTTTACGGATATGGTGCTCACGCGGGATTTTTCTATGCGTCTGATTATAAGTTATTTATGTATAATCGCGTGTATTATCCCGAAAGAAGATTTTCACCTGTTGTCGGAATTGATGGATACGGTGCACTTGAGTATCGTCTGACTTCATTCCCGATTACCCTTGCAATAGACTATAAACCATTCTTTGAAGTCTCTGCATATCAATTTTTTAAAATCAGTATTTGGGATATGGCTTTAGCTGTAAAGTATCGTTTTTAACATTTAAAAAGAAATAATAATAAAAATCTATACGAATGAAAAAAATAATTCTGTTTTCAATAGCAATTCTTACTGCCATGAGCTCTTACGCACAGTATTTCGGAAGGGATAACGGTGATAAGGGATCAAACAATGAAATAAGAACATTGATGGGCACAAACCGTGGCTCCAACGGAGGATATGGCTCTTTTGGTGCAGGCTACACACTTATTGATAATAAAGACGCCGTAACCCTTACAGGCCGCGCAGCCTGGATTGTCGGACATTCACTTGCTTTTGGTTTTGCAGGTACTGGCTTTATAAATTCATTTAGTCCGGATGTTGTACCCGACCGGGTTGTGAACCTTACAGGAGGTTATGGGGGATTTCTCTTTGAACCAATACTCCTCCCAAGATTCCCTGTGCATTTATCATTCCCTGTAATTGCGGGTTTTGGAGGAATAGCTCACACATCAAGTTACCAGCCTGATAACTCGTGGGAGTATTACGATACATGGGTTGAAGACACGGAAACATACCTGATCGCCGAACCCGGTGTTGAGCTGGAATTAAATGTCCTTAAGTTTTTCAGAATGTCATTCGGACTAAGTTACCGCTTTACAAGTGATATTAATTGGACCTATACAGCTCCTGATGTTCTGGAGGGATGGAATGCCGGAATGTCGTTTAAATTCGGGAAGTTTTAAGAACGTAAAGGCGTGATGGCTGTACTATTTCATTAAAAAATGAAATAGTACATCTCGCACCTTACATAAAAAATTTATTTTCTATTGTTAAAAACATCCAGGCCCGATTGAAGATAAGCTGCAAAAGAAGCCGGTCTGAGGTCTTTCCCTCTGGGAGAAACTAAAACATTCCCTTCAGTATCGAGCAAAACATACCAGGGAGTTGCAATGGTGCTAAATCTTTCGATTTCAAAGGTTTTGTTTATATCGCCCAGGGTTTTCTGAACCTTACCTGCTTTATCCGTTACCCATTCACTTTCAGTGAGTTTCGTTTTATCATCAGTGTAAAGAGAAATAATAACAAACTCATTTTTCAGGAGTTTTAAAACTTCAGGATCAGGCCATACCTGATTCTCCATTTGTTTGCAGTTACTGCAGAAATGCCCGGTGAAATCGAGAAAGATCGGTTTATTCTTCTCTTTGGCACATTTAAGACCGTCTTCAAAATCGAAATATCCTTTCAGTCCTAAAGGCAATTCAAAAAGCTCATCATTCTTACCGGGTCCGCAATACGTCGAACTGTTTTCACTATTAACTGATACTGAAGTATTTAAAAAAGTAAAGGCTGATGATGATTTAGGAGGGATAAGTGCTGAAATGGTTTTCAGATCCGCCCCGAAAATTCCCGTAAAAAGATACAAAGCAAATACAAAAGAAGCCATTGCCATTACGAGCCGCGGAACAGTAACAAATGGGGTATCACTATCATGTGAGAATTTAATTTTTCCAAGAAGATAAAGACCTAACATTACAGAAATCACAAGCCATATTGCCAGGTAAACTTCTCTGCTAAAAATCCCAAGATGATAGGATTGATCCATGCTGCTGAGAAATTTCATACCGAATGCCAGAACAAAAAATCCAAGAACAACCTTAACCGAGTTAAGCCATCCGCCAGATTTGGGAAGGTTCTTCATCATGGAAGGGAAAATAGCAAGCAAAGTAAATGGCAGAGCAAATGCCAGAGAAAAAAAGAACATTCCAAGAATTGGTTTTAGCACTTCTCCGCCGGTGGCTGAAATTAAAAGACTTCCAACAATAGGTCCGGTACAGGAAAAAGAGACAAGTACAGTTGTAACTCCCATGAAAAAGGGACCTGCCAGGCCTCCGCGATCAGCATTCCTGTCAGCACTGTTAACCAATCCCGACGGAAGAACCAACTCGAACATGCCCAGAAAGGAAGCAGCAAATACCATGAAAAGAATGAAGAAAATAGTGTTAGGAATCCAATGTGTGCTTAACATATTTCCAATATCGGCATTCATACCGGTAAGACTTACCAGCACTCCGATACCTGTATAAACCAGGATCATAGAAAACCCAAAAACCAAACCTTTCATAATTGCAGGTCCGCGGTTCTCTGATCCCCTGAGAAAAAAGGAAACAGTCATGGGAATCATCGGGAAGACACAGGGTGTTACTATTGCAGCCAATCCGGCTAAAAAAGCTACCAGCAAAAATACAAACATCGATTGGTTCTCTTCAGAAGGAGGTGAGGCAACAACCTCTGATTTATTAACGGAGGATTGAGTAATTGTTGTTAACGAGGGATCAGCAACATCTGACAAGACCTCCTGTGTTTCAGGAGCAACCAATACAGGTGATTCAGGTTTGGATGATTCGGTAATTGTTTCCGGATTTGCAGACTTAACCCCTGCAGCCAATGTAATCTCAAATTCTTGTGTCAGCGGAGGCAGACAGGTTTCATCATTACAGCATTGATATTCAACACTTACCTTCATCTTAACCGGCTGGTCGGTAGTATTTCTGATTTGCTGACTGAAAGACGCTCTTTTTGCATACATCCCTACATCAAAACGGAACCCCTCATCGTATTTAATTATTGGTTTGGTAAGTTCTTTTAATTCACCAATCAGTTTTACCGAAGAATTAGTCTCAAAAATAAATGTAGTTGGAATGGGACCTTCCTTCTCCAGCTTGATTGCATAAACATGCCAGGGGGCTTCAATAACTGCTGTAAAAACGACTTCCTGATTCCCATCAACAGGTTCACTCAGCTTATATTTCCATGAAACAGGGCTTTCAAACTGAGCTGTTAACAGGTTAGATATGAAAATTAAAAGCAACAGTATGCTAAATCTGAGATTATTTTGCATTGTATTCATTATCATGTGAATTTTAAAAACGCAAATATAGGAAATAAAGTATTCACATAATTCGATATGTTGTGAAGAATGGTTTCAAGAAAAGAAACCTGTCAAAATGATTGGCTGTAGCATAGCCACCATTTTTGAGATATACCCTGCTGAAAATTTAACACTTAAATAACACTGAAATGATGTGAATTATTCACAAAATAATCCCGGAAGCTTATTCAGTTGTTGTGAATAGTCTGAAAGGAAAATTGCAGAAAGAAATTATTTACAAGGAAAAATCAACCTCATCACCATTTTTGTCAAAGACTTTAAATTCCAGCAGGCTGTTGGATAAACTATCTTTAACGGTAATTTTACATCCGAGCTCCTTGCTCCAGTTCTTAGTCACTGAATTGAAAATACCTTTATTCAGGTACGCTGCAATAAACGGATGAGTTCTAAGAGTAATCTGCTTCAGTTTAAACTTTTCGAGGATAAGTTTGAGCTGAGCTTTAATGGAATCGGTATAGAGCAGAGTAGATTCAACTTTTCCGGTACCCAGACATGAGGGACAGGTTTCGTTGGTTTCGATATGCATTTCGGGTCTCACACGCTGACGTGTAATCTGCATCAGTCCGAATTTACTTAAAGGAAGTATATGATTTTTTGCTCTGTCTTTTGCCATTATCTCCTTCATCTTTTCATAGAGCATTTGTTTATGCTCATTTGAATGCATGTCGATAAAGTCGATTACAATAATGCCTCCCATATCGCGAAGCCGCAACTGGCGTGCAATTTCTTCAGCAGCGGCAAGGTTTACATCAAGGGCATTGCTTTCCTGATCACTATCGGATTTACTCCTGTTACCACTGTTAACATCAATAACATGAAGGGCTTCAGTATGCTCGATAATGAGGTATGCACCGCTTTTAAAAGACACTGTTTTGCCAAAGAGGGATTTAATCTGTCTTTCGATTCCGAATTTATCAAAAATTGGATCCGGACCCTGATAGAGTTTTACAATCTTACTTTTTTCCGGGGCAATTTCCTGAATATACTGACGGATTTCGCGGTAGATACTCTCTTCATTAACAACGATGTTTTCAAAATTTCCGTTTAGAATATCCCTGAGAATAGCTGATGTTCTGTTGATCTCACCAATCAGGAGGCGAGGAACTCCCGGTTTAAAGTTTTCAAATGCATTTTCCCAGCGTTCAACAAGTCCGCGTAATTCGCCATCAAGCTCAGCAACTTTTTTACCTTCAGCGGCTGTTCTGACGATTACTCCGTAATTCTTTGGCTTTATACTTAGAAGCAGATTTTTTAGTCTGTCTTTTTCCTCCTGAGGCTCAATTTTGGAGGAAACAGAAACCTTATCTGCAAAAGGCATAAGGACAATGTTTCTGCCAGCAAGGGATATTTCGGATCCTAATCTGGGACCTTTGGTTGAAATAGGTTCTTTTGCAACCTGAACAATAACAGTCTGCCCGACTTTAAGAATTTCAGTGATTTTACCTTCCTTATTAATGTCGGTATCACGTTTAAATTTGGGCACAGGAATCATCTTGCCTTTGCGCGATTGGGCAATGGCAAGAAATTTATTCAGGGAACTAAACTGTGGACCTAGATCCAGATAATGCAAGAATGCATCCTTCTCATATCCAACATCTACAAACGCGGCATTCAACCCCGGCATAATCTTTTTTACCTTACCCAGATAGATGTCACCAACAGTAAATTTGGTGTCAGTCTTTTCTTTATTCAGCTCAAGGAGCTTTTTATTCTCAAGTAGGGCAATTGCGATTTCTGAGGAAGACGCGTCAATTACCAATTCGTTGCTCACAATATTAGATTATCTGTTAGAGGTAATCCTAAGGAAAGCTACATTATAACATGATAAACCTAAAGAACCAATAAGGATCTTTAGGTCTAATCAACTGAAATTCTTTCGCTTAAAAAGCCTTATTTCTTCTTATGTCTGTTTTTTCTCAAACGTTTTTTACG
>CAYOLQ010000050.1:15027-25211 GCA_964404825.1 uncultured Chitinophaga sp. | reverse complement strand
AATTTGGAATGAAAGACCTTTCTACTGTTTTCCCCCCCCCATTCTAAATTCTAAATTCTAAATTCTAAATTCTAATTTCCACCCTAGGTACAACAATTTTGCTTATTTTTAGGCCAAATTTTATCCTATGTATGAATTCATAGAGGGGAAGATTATTGAAAGAACGCCTGCACATCTTGTCCTACAGGCCGGAAGTGTGGGATACTTTATAAATATTTCCGTTTTTACTTACTCTGCTTTACAGAATCTGGATGAAGCCAGAATCTATCTGCATCAGGTTGTCAGAGAAGATGCACATATACTGTTTGGCTTTCTTGACAGGGAAGAACGGAATATGTTCAGACTACTCATCTCAGTGAACGGTATCGGTCCGAATACGGCAAGAGTAATTTTATCCTCTATATCTGCAAGAGAGGTTGAACTTTTCATTCTCGAAGGCAATGTTAAAGCATTTCAGGATGTTAAAGGAATTGGTCTGAAAACCGCTCAGCGTATTCTTGTTGATCTGAAAGATAAAGTTGGAAAAGGCGGAAAACCTTCTGATTTATTTATATCCGATCGCAATACTATACAGGAAGAATCGTTATCTGCATTAGTAGCTTTAGGTTTTGCAAAAAAACAAGCAGAGAAAGTCCTGGGTACCCTGCTTGTAAAAAATCCCGGTTGTACTGTGGAAGAAGCTGTTAAACAGGCATTAAAAATGTTGTAACACACTCTTTTTGAGAAGGATAAACGCATATATACCTGCCCTGGTCATCCCTCTTTTCCTGCTCATTCTGTCGGCCTCAGCGTTTGCCAACGATAGATACAGGAAGGATATTCTCTCCTTTCAGGAGGGTGATGGACTAATTGGTATCCCTCCACCTGACTCAACAGATCTCCAGTATCCCTTTTCACAAAAAGATAATTATCCCTTTTCGAACAGCGGAAACAACTCACCGCTTTATCTGAAAGATCCCCCGAATATAAAAAGAGTAGTCGAATATGACCCTGTAACAGGAACCTATTCGTTTACAGAGAAAGTAGGAGAGTTCAATTACAGCACTCCTGCTGTTATGACTTACGACCAGTACCGTAGCTACGAATTCCGTAATTCAAAACAGGAATACTGGAGAGCTAAATCGCGGGGCGAAAATCTTCAGAATCAGGCATCTTTCATTCCGCAGATTAGTGTTGGCGGAGAAGCATTCGACAGGGTATTTGGAAGCAACACAATAAATATTACCCCATCGGGAAGTGCAGAGCTTATTTTCGGTTTTAACATGTCAAAGGTTGATAATCCTACACTTACAGAAAAACTCCGGAAAACACCAAGCTTTACTTTCGAAGAAAAAATTCTCATGAATGTTGCCGGTTCCATTGGCGATAAGATGAAGCTCGACGTAAATTACAATACAGAAGCAACTTTCGATTTTGAAAATAAAACCAAACTTGAATACGCAGGAAAGGAAGATGAGATTATTAAAAAAATTGAAGCAGGAAACGTTTCTCTGCCACTTACCGGTTCGCTTATTACGGGAAGCCAGAGCCTGTTTGGTCTGAAAACGGAAATGCAGTTTGGAAAACTTACAATGACTACCATACTTTCCCAGCAAAAAGGGGAGACTTCAGTTATCGAAGTGCAGGGTGGAGCGCAGGTGCAGGATTTTTCGATAACAGTTGATGATTACGATGCAAACAAACACTTTTTCCTTTCGAATTATTTCAGGGATAACTACAACCGTTCCCTCGCAAAATTACCCATAATAAACTCAGGAGTTACAATAACCCGGATAGAGGTCTGGATAACCAATAAAAACAGCAACTTCGAAGAATCCAGAAATATAATTGCATTCCACGATTTAGGTGAACCAAATCCTTTTAGTCCATCCTTCAGCCGTAATCCAGGTGAGCAGGGCAGCAATCCACGAAACGAGCTCAATAATTTATATTCTCAGATGACCGGTCCGCTCTCTGGAATCCGCAATATCAACAGCGTTACAGGGCTTCTTTCGGGGGATCCGAATTTCATGCTTACCAGAGATTTTGAAAAAATTGAAAATGCCCGGTTGCTATCCGAACGGGAGTACACACTTAATGCACAACTTGGTTATATTTCACTGAACGGAGCACTGAATGCAGATGAAATTCTGGCAGTAGCCTATGAGTATACCTATAACGGAAAAACATTTAGAGTTGGTGAACTCTCCTCATCTGCAGGGGTAAGCGCTCCCAACGCCCTTTTTCTGAAGATGCTGAAAGGTACGGTTTTTACGCCTTACAGCCCTTCATGGCCTCTGATGATGAAAAACGTTTACGCCATCGGAGCCTATCAGGTTAGCCCCGATGATTTTACCCTTGAAGTGCTTTACCAGGATGATAAAACCGGCAATGCAATTACTTACATACCGGAGGGTAAACTGAATAATCAAAATCTGCTTAAACTTCTGAATTTAGATAATCTGAATTCTCAGAGCGACCCGTATTCAGACGGATTGTTTGATTTTATTACGGGCGTCACTGTAAATCCCTCAAACGGACGCATTTTCTTTCCTGTGCTTGAACCATTCGGATCCGATCTGGAGGCAGTCATACGTGCTAATGTCGATAATCCTGATGTGGTTGTCTCAAAATATGTTTTTCAGGCTCTTTACGATTCAACCAAAACTAAGGCACAACAGATGGCGGAGAAAAACAAGTTCCTGCTTGCCGGCGAATATCAGTCTTCTTCGAGCTCCGAAATCATGCTTAATGCAATGAATGTTCCCCAGGGATCGGTAAAAGTTACTGCAGGTGGTCGTGAATTATCCGAAAATGTTGATTTTACCGTCGATTACACTCTCGGCAGGGTGACAATCATAAATCAGGGATTGCTGGAATCAGGAACTCCCATTTCAATATCCCTCGAAAGCAATTCTCTTTTCAGTATCCAAACCAAAACGCTCGTTGGGACGCACTTTGATTATAAAGTTTCAGATAATTTTAACCTGGGTGGCACCATAATGAACCTTACAGAAAGGCCACTTACTCAAAAGGTTAACATTGGAGATGAGCCTATCTCAAATACTATCTGGGGGATCAACGGTTCGTACCGGACCCAGTCGCAATGGCTTACTAATATGATAGATAAACTCCCCTTCCTCGAAACCAAGGAACCATCAGCAATAACGATGGTAGGAGAGTTTGCCCAGCTTGTTCCGGGTCATTCCAAAGCAATTGAAAAGGAAGGTAATGCTTATATCGACGATTTCGAGGGAAGTGAAACATCCATTGACATGAAATCCTTTTCTGCATGGTCGCTTTCAAGTACTCCCAGTTACGGGAAATTTAAAGCCGATTCAGATTTATCAAACGATCTTCGTTATGGATTCAACCGCGGACATCTCGCCTGGTACGTGATCGATCCCTTGTTTTTGCGTAATAATTCGCTTACACCCGACCATATTTCAAAAGACCCCAATTCACAGTCTAGTCACTATGTGAAAGAGGTTTTCGAAGAGGATATTTTTCCCGAAAAGGAAAATCCAAACAACGTGCCTACAAATATTTCGGTTCTCAACCTTGCTTATTATCCAAAGGAGAGGGGACCCTACAATTATGACTGGCAAAATGTAGAACCCGATGGAACGCTCCGTAATCCGGAGGATCGCTGGGGAGGTATTATGAGGGAGTTGCAGTCTACCGATTTTGAAACATCAAATATCCAGTTCATTGAGTTCTGGCTTATGGATCCATTTGTTGAAATGCCTGGTAATCAGGGAGGAGACCTTTATTTCAATCTGGGTAATATTTCTGAAGATGTGCTTAAAGACAGCAGAAAATCATTTGAGAACGGATTGCCATCAAGTGCTAATATCATACAGGTTGATACTACTGTTTGGGGTCGCGTACCGAAAGTGCAATCACTTGTTAATGCATTCAACAATGAGCTGGATTCGAGGGTGTATCAGGATGTTGGTCTCGATGGACTATCCAATGCTGATGAATCAGGTTTCTTTAGCGACTTCCTTACTGCAGTGGAAGGGAATATTACTAATCCGGATGCAATCGCGAAGCTTCAGGCAGATCCTTCCTCCGATAACTTTCATTATTACAGGGGATCGGATTATGACGGACAGAGGCTGGGTATTCTTTCCCGTTACAAGAGATATAACGGACTTGAAGCCAACTCTCCGACTTCAGAGCAATCAGATGAGTCTTATCCAACTACCGGTTCAACACTTCCGAATGTGGAGGACATAAACAGGGATAATACCCTGAGTGAATCGGAGAGTTTTTATTCATACCGCGTAAGTATCCGTCCGAATGATCTGGAAGTTGGTCGCAATTACATTATTGATAAGGTTGTTGATGATACAAAATTCGAAAATGGTAATGTGTCATCCGTTAACTGGTATCAGTTCAGGATCCCCATAAATGCTTACGAAGATGCAGTTGGCGGAATTCAGGATTTCAAATCCATACGCTTTGTCAGAATGTTCCTTACGAATTTTTCCGACAGTGTTATCATGCGTTTTGCCCGTCTTGATTTGGTAAGGGGAGAATGGCGGAGATATAACCTTGAGTTTACCGAGGGAGGAGAGGACTGGACCGGATATGAGCCTGTTGATGGCACATTTGATATTTCGGCAGTGAACATTGAAGAAAATGCCGGTAAGCAACCGGTAAACTACATTCTGCCTCCGGGAATTACCAGAGTTATTGATCCGACAAACCCGCAATTACGGCAGCTTAACGAACAGTCGATAGTTCTTAAAGTAAACAATCTCGAAGATGGCGATGCACGTGCAGCATATAAAAACCTGAGTCTGGATATCAGACAATACAAGAAAATCGAAATGGAGGCACACATGGAAGCTATCCCTGATGTGGCTCTTCGTGATTATGAAATTACTGCTTTCATCAGGATTGGATCAGACTATAAAGGAAACTTCTATGAGTATGAGGTGCCTTTGAAAGTAACTCCCCCCGGAAAATACAATGACGAAAAGGATTCAGACAAATTAATTGTGTGGCCCAGGGATAATCGTTTTGATATTGATCTTTCTGTATTCCAACAGGCAAAGCAGGCAAGGAACGATGCAATGAGAATGCCGGGCTCAGAGGTAAGTCTTTCTGCAATTTATACCATAATCGATAAACACGGCAACAAAGTAAGCGTATCCGGTAACCCCAATATGGCAAATGTCAGGACGATAATGATTGGTATAAGGAATCCGAAAGCTGCCAATAATACCGGAGCTGATGATGGGTTACCCAAGTCGGCAGAAGTCTGGCTTAATGAACTTCGCATGAGTGAATTTGATGAAAAGGGCGGATGGGCAGCAAACGGCAGGGTTACTACCAAACTGGCTGACTTTGGAACAGTTACACTGGCCGGTAATACCAGTACACCCGGATTTGGCAGTATTGAGAAGAAAGTTCAGGAAAGAGATAAGGAAAGAGTGATACAGTATGATCTTTCCGGAAATTTTGAACTCGGAAAATTCTTTCCCCAAAAAGTCAATGTATCTGTTCCAATGTATCTGGGACTTTCCGAGGAGTTTATTAATCCGGAATACAATCCCATTGATCCCGATATTCTTCTGCAGGCAGCGCTTGATAATGCTAAAACACAGAAAGACAGGGATTCCATAAAGAATATTTCCCAGGACTATACCCGGAGGAGAAGTCTGAACTTTACTAACGTTCGTGTTGTGAAAAAAGAGGGGAAACCAAGGTTTTATGATCTTGCAAACTGGTCGACAAGCTATTCATACAATGAAATTTACAGCAGAAACATTTCAACCGAATATTATAACCAGCGTAAATACAGAGGAGCTCTGAACTACACCTACAATGCAAGGCCAAAGAATGTTTCACCATTTGCTAAAGTAAAAAGCATGAATTCTCCTTATCTGAAACTGATTAAGGATTTCAATTTCTACTATTCTCCTTCCATGCTTGCTTTCAGAACAGACCTTAACCGATACTATACAGAAAGAAAACTCAGAAACCTCAATAATCCCCAACTTGAAATTGCTCCGACTTTTAAAAAAGATTTTACCTGGAACCGCTATTACGATTTGAAGTACGATATTACACGCTCTCTGAAATTTGACTTTAATGCAAATAACATTGCCCGTATTGATGAGCCCGAAGGAAGGATGTACAAGAATGATAGTGATTATGACGAGAAGAGGGGCTCAATCCTTCAGGAGCTCTATTCTTTTGGCAGAACAACCAGTTATATGCATCAGTTCAACGTTTCGTATAATGTACCCCTGAATAAAATCCCGCTGCTTAACTGGGTTAATCTCTCAACACGTTACAATGCTACATATGGCTGGGATGCGGGTCCTATCATTGCAGACACCACAATTGATCTCGGGAATGTTGTTAAAAATTCAAATACTTCGCAGTACAACGGTCAGCTGAATATGACCAATCTTTACAACAAGGTTCCGTTTATTAAGAGTATAAACGATAAATACCGTAATGCAGGAACTCAGGAAAAATCGGGTAATAACGCTCAGACAGGGAAGCCGCCCCGCACGAAAGTGGTAACATTTGTTAAGGAAAATCAGCTCTTCAGAGCCGATTACCCCCGGTCCTTCACGCATAAGCTGAAAACAGAAGATATCAAAGTAGTGGTAACTGACGGTGATGGAAATGATGTGCCGGTAAAGGTGGAAATAGTAAATGAAAGCCGGATTAAGATTACTTCTTCAACCGAAGCCAGACGTTGTAAGGTCGAAATAATTGGTACCCGCACCCTGGGCGATAGCCCGGTGGTTTTTATAGCCGAAAATGCTGTAAGAATGGTTACAGGAGTAAAAAGTATTAATATTACGTATAGCGTGAGTGACGGAACCGTTCTCCCCGGATATAAACCACGGACAAATATACTCGGGATGGAGAGTTATGGCGGTTATCAGGCTCCGGGATGGCCATTTATTATGGGATTTCAGGATAGTACTTTTGCTCGTGATGCATTCGAACGTGGATGGCTTTCAACGGATTCCCTGATTAACCAGCCATACATGATGAACCATAATGATAAGTTTACTCTCAGGGCAACTTTTGAGCCATTTGATGGTTTAAGGGTGGATCTAACTGCGAACAGGAATTTTGCCAGAAACCTGAGTGAATTTTATATCGCCGACAAATTCGGAAACCTGCCCGGACCGGAAGAACGGGCGCAAAGGATTACCGGAAATTTCTCAATGTCGTATCTTTCCTGGGGAACTGCTTTCGAAAGAATTTATAGTAAGGATAAGGATTTTAGTTCGGCCGCATTCGACAGACTGAAAAACGATTACCGTCAGAATATCTCGGCCCGGCTTGCAAACGATTATATGCTTGAACATCCCGACTCGGTATTTACACCCGACAACAATGGTTTTTACACACATTACGGGCCTAACTCTCAGGAGGTGCTGATTCCGGCATTTCTGGCAGCATATGGTATGAAAGACCCCAATAAGGTTGGACTTGCGCTATTCCCCTCTTTCTTTCAAATGATGCCTAACTGGCGGGTAACATTCGATGGTCTGAACAAACTTGAAATTGTGAAGCGATATTTCAAGAGTATCAGTTTCAGCCATGCATACCGATCATCCTATACAATTGGTTCCTATCTGTCGAACCCGGTGGATATATTTGAAACCCTTGATAATCAGGGTAATTTAATACCAGAGTATGATGTTACTGTTGTAAGTATTAACGAGCAGTTCAGTCCGCTTTTCGATGTGAATATGGACTGGAATAATAGTCTTACCACCAAACTTGAATTCAAGCGCTCACGGACCTTGTCATTAAGTACCTCCAACAATCAGATTAATGAAATAAACAGTAAAGAGCTTGTTGTTGGTGCAGGTTACAGGTTCAACGAGGTACAGCTGATTCTTAACGGCCAGGAATACAAGAGCGATTTGAATGTAAGGGGAGATATATCTGTAAGAGATAACCGTACAGTAATCAGAAAGCTTACAGAAGATACCGACCAGATTACAGCCGGGCAGAGAATTATTACACTGAAACTTACTTTCGATTATGTGTTATCCGATCGGTTTAATCTGCGTTTCTTCGTCGATCAGCGGGTAAATAATCCATTGATTTCGCTGTCATACCCAACATCCAATACAAACGTTGGGTTTAGCGTGAGGTTTACACTTTCTCAGTAGGAACGCATTAAGCGCAAGGGCGCGAGGGCGCGAAGGAACACGCAAAATTTGGTTTGGCTCTTACCGTTGTCGCCAACATTCTTTATTAGCGCTTCCCTTGCGCCATGGCGCCTTTGCGCTTCATCTTTCATTTCCTTATTTTCCATTGCGTAGTTTTTTCGCCTTTGCGCTAAACTTTAACCCTTCATTTTTATTTGCCACACATTTTTTTCCTGTTCATGGACAGAATCCGGCACTTGTCAAAAAAAAGAGTCAGAGGTCTTTTATATTAATATATTTACAAAAAAATACATCACAATATGAAAAAGTTTTTTCTGCCCTCCTTGCTTTTGGTTACACTTTCGTTTAGTTCCTGTGACCTGTTAGATGAGTTGATCCCGGATATTGATACCGAACTCTCCAAATCATTCCAGATACAGATTTACGATAATAGTGGTACCACTGAACCGGAGCTTATTGATGTTACCACATCAGAAGAATACAATGATTTTAAGGATAATATTGAAGGATTTGAACTCCGGAAAGTTACCTATGAAGTTAAGAATTACAATACTCCTGATGACATGTACTTTTCCGGAGACATTATTTGCAGTAATGAGGAAAATACAGAATCATTCGTTATCGGCTCAATGTTGAAGCAGAATATAGCATCCCTTTCCACTACCGGCGGAGAAATCGAAGTTCCCTATGCCGCCGAAGCTGTGGATAAGGTTCTTGCTTGGCTTGATTCCCCCGGACGATTTAAACTGCAAGCCGGGTATAAATTTACCAATGCTGATGATATACCGTATGTAATTAACGGAACAAATTCCGGATCAAATTTTGAATTGGTAATAAAATTCTATGTTACTGTAAAAACTCAGTCGAAATAAACTCAGGCGGATTTATTTGACTTCATGCAGGGTAAATGGAATCTGAAGTAATGCACTCAGATCAATACCCAGTTCCTGCATCGATTCATCATCGAAATCATAATGCCATATAATGGTTATTACCTTTCCATTGTTATAGGCATCGTTGCAATAGGACAGGATATTGGTTATGAATTTCTTTGAACCTGAATTGATATATTCAAGGTGAAAATGGATCTCGGTTTTTTCGGTATTTTTTTTAAAGTAATCCTGAATAGAAGCAATTACCGGGCTATAAAACCCAAAAGAATCCTCAGGAATTGATCGGCCTTTTATTTCAATCTTTCCCGGACCTATATGAATCGAGGGTGTTGAGCGTGTACCTTCAATATTCATAATAACGATTTTGTTAGTCAGATAAAGGTAAAGAAATATTCTGATATTAATAAAAAGCTTTTATAAGAATTATCTTGAAAAAAGATTAGGTTTTTCAAATTCGAAGAGAGTAGGGTAATCGCTATCAAATCGTTTTAGAACTTCTGTCAGGATGGTTTCCCTCATAAACTTCGCTTTATTCTCAACCTTATATTTTCTGCAATATGCTTCAATAGCTTGTAATTCGCGGTTATTAAGACGAAGGGTCTGAGCATTACTTCGAAGCAAATTATGGTCCTTGGATTTTCTGTGTTTCAATTGAATGCAAATTGGTTATTCCAAAAATAAGACTTTAAAGATTTTGAAAGGCTTATTCTGTGCGGAAAGTATTAACAAGATTCTAACAGTCGCTTCCGTACCCTCTTATTCTGGCATTTTAACCTAAGCAAAACACTAAAAGGGAAGCAGGCTGAAAAAGAAGAATTTGTCTCCTGAAACCCTGATACTTAGTTTACTGGTTTTTTAGTATTCCAATAACCTCCCGTGGTGTAATAATTTTAAGTATCCAGGAAAAAATCAGACCCAGAAATGAAAGCGTAAGAAATCCGGCAATCCATGGTGAGTGGAAGAACCGGAGCAGGATTCCGGTTAAAATAAGGCTTGCAGACAGCGCGGTAAGTTTTATAATCGTTGAAAAAAGGAAGTGGTGTATATGAAGAGACGATTTTTTGAAACAGCAACGTTATTTATTATATGTTTCTCAGGGATTTATGCTGATACAAATAATATTATGGAACAAAAAAACCTTCTTTGT
>CAYOLQ010000050.1:0-15017 GCA_964404825.1 uncultured Chitinophaga sp. | reverse complement strand
CAGCTTAAACATATTCCGTGCAAGGAAAACCTGGCTTACAGCATAAAAGCCCTGTGAAAAAATGCTTGCATATGCTGCTCCTTCAGCCTTAAATCGTGGAATCAGTAAAAGGTTCAGACCTATATTTAAAAAAACAGTTATTCCTGCCAGGATGTTAAGTTGCCGGAGATTCCCATTGGCAGTGAGAAGTGATCCGAAAATGTATGTTGTGGAAATAAACAGAAATGCAAAAATCAGCCGCATAAAAATTCTGGATGAAATATCAACATGCTCGTGGTAAAGCAATGCCATCAACTCCTCCCCATAAAAGGCAGAAACGATAACAAGTGTGATAGCCGGAATTATCAGAAGCGAGAAGGAAAGAGAAACCAATGGTCCTACCGGTTCCTGATTTTTCAGCATTTTCGAGAACATCGGAAGCAATAATCCTGCGAAAAGATACGCAAACATTACAACAGCATCCAGTAAACGAAATGCCTGTGCATAAATTCCGGCCTGCTCTTTTCCGTCAGTAAGCAATCGCTCCAGCATAACAGAATCGATACGGTTGAAAAACGACATAAGCAATATTAAAAGAGCAAAAGGATAACTTTTCCTCAGAATATCCATCCCATACTTCAGATTGAAGCGCAAAAAGATTTTGCCCGTGTTTATAAGCAAAATTACAAGTGCAATAAACAGGGTTACGAGATAAGAAATTGATTGCGCATATATGAACCAGCTAATTCTGAAAGGCGAATCAGTTATATTACCCCATAAGAGCAAGCTACAGATCAGGATCATGAAAAGCCTGTCCAGAACTGATAGTATGGAGTCGGTTTTAAATAGCTGCAACCCGCTGATATTGGATCGCAGATAGAGGATAAAAGACAAAAGAAAGTTATTGAATATGAGCAGGTAAAGCAATCTAAACTGCTCGGATGTGTATCCAACAGCCAATCCCGCTAAAATTACAATTATAGCATAAACGAATGAAAGCGCGAATTTAATCGGTACGATCCTGGAGAAATACTCAGATACTACACCCGGATTCCGTGATATATTTCTATTGTTGAAATTGGTTATCCCAAGGTCAAGAATAATATTCATAAGGAGGGAGAAACTGAAAAGCGAAAAATACAGACCATATTCTTCGGCACCCACCAGATTCTGCACGCTCCGGTCAATACCAAAGATCCAGAATGGTTTTACCAGCAGATTCAGAACAAGCAGAAGTGCCAGATTTGTAAGAAATTTTCTTTTCAAGTCAGAGTAGTTCAGAAAATCTTTACAAATGTAATATTCTTTCCTACTTATTCCTTTAACTTTACTTCCGGATGTAACAAATTTGATTAATAGATGAGAATAGCTGTAAATACAAGGCTTTTGTTGAAAGATAAGCTGGACGGTATAGGTTGGTTCAGCTTAGAAACTCTTAAAAGAATTTGCCGGCTGCATCCGGAGCATGAGTTTATATTTCTGTTCGACAGACCCTTTCATTCCGATTTTATTTTTGAGGATAATATTACTCCGGTAGTCATCGGCCCGCCTGCCCGCCACCCTTTTCTCTGGATCATCTGGTTTGAAATTTCGGTTCCCAAAGCATTAAAAAAATATAAGGCAGATTTGTTTCTGTCACCTGACGGGTATTTATCACTCCTCACCAAATGTCCCTCAGTATGTATCATTCATGATATTAATTTTTTCCACCGACCAAAAGATTTACCCCTGCTGTCGAGGTGGTATTACAATATTTTCTTTCCGCTTTTTGCCAGAAAGGCTAAACGGATAGGAACAGTTTCAGAGTTTTCAAAACAGGATATGGTTGCCTCGTATAACATCTCCCCCGAAAAAATTGATGTTATGCATAATGGCGCAAATGAACTTTACAAACCCACGGACAGTATTTCGCAAAAAAGGTGCCGTGAGATTGTTTCAGGAGGAAAGCCTTTTTTTATTTTTATCGGGACCCTTCATCCCAGAAAAAATCTTGCAAATCTTTTGCGGGCATTTGAATCCTTCAGCCATGCTTCTGCAAAAGAATATAAACTAGTGATTGTAGGAGCGCGCTTTTTCCTTACTAAAGAGTTGGATAAAGTATACAAATCAATGAAATTCAGGAATGATGTGATTTTTAGCGGCAGACTTGGTCCTGAAGAACTTGCAGCTACTCTGGCAGCTGCAGAAGCACTGGTTTTTGTACCTTATTATGAGGGATTTGGCATCCCGCTTATTGAAGCTATGAACTGCGATGTGCCAGTGATAGCTTCCAATGTCACCTCTCTTCCGGAGGTAGCCGGAGATGCAGCTTTGTATTCTGATCCCGGGGATGTTGAAGATATAGCAGCCAATATGAAAAGACTGGTTTTTGAGACGGGTTTAAGGGAGAAGCTTATTGCCCGAGGAAAGATTCAGAGAATGAAATATAGCTGGGATAATACAGCTGCAAAGCTCTGGGAGAGTTTGATGGCGGCTTCGCCGCCATCAAACTCTTACTCCTAAATCATAATATTTTAGCAATGCTGAAATCTTTCCTTAAAACTAATTGTATCGAAGCCGGTTGCGACGAAGCCGGAAGGGGGTGTCTTGCCGGGCCTGTTGTTGCTGCTGCAGTAATTCTTCCTTCAGACTTCAGTCATCCTGTCATCAACGATTCGAAGCTACTATCTGCAAAACTAAGGAAAGAATTGCGACATGTTATTGAAGAATCTGCCATTTCCTGGGCGATAGGGGTCTGCACTCCTGCTGAAATTGATGATATTAATATTCTGAACGCTTCCTTTCTTGCAATGCACAGGGCAGTGGAAAAGCTGCCCGGAACACCGGAGCATCTGCTGATTGATGGAAATCGTTTCCGCCACTTTCCGGGTATTCCACATACATGCATCGTTAAAGGTGACAGCAAATTTTTTTCAATTGCCGCAGCCTCTATTCTGGCGAAAACATACAGGGATGAGTTAATGGAAAATCTGCATTTAGAATTTCCTCAATATCACTGGGATTCAAATAAGGGATATCCTACTCACATGCACAGATCGGCAATTGCTGAATACGGAGTTACTAATCAGCACAGGATGTCATTCCGGCTGCTGGATCAACAGCTGCAGTTTGTATTCAAATGAAAAAGGGGATCCTGCAGACCCCCTTTTATAAAATTATTGTTTTGTACTGTCAGAAAGCTACACCAAGTGTTATACCGGCTCTAACGGTAAAACCATCAAGCAATTTCAGGTCATAATCAGCTGTAATGCCTGTTCCTTCTTTAACTTTAAGATTTGCATTTGCGTAAGCCGGACCAATAAAAGCTTCCAGCGAAATAACATCTTTAAAAATTTTCTGGGTTCCAACTAAAATTCCTCCTCCGATTACATTCAGACTGGCTTTACCATAATTAGCGGGATCTGAAGGTTCTCCGACTTTAAGGTTATAACTTGCATACCTAACATAAGGGGCAATAAATCCACCTTTAGGTGCACCTTTTTCTTCGTTCAGGTAATATCTGAACTCCGGAGTTACTGTAAAACCATCAATTTTTCCATCGCCGATTTTCCATCCGCCAAAATATCCAAGGCCCAGCTGAACAGACATATCTTCATTGAATGCTTTTTCGTAGGCTAAGGTGTAAACTTTGAATAGGGGAGCAGAAAGACTGGTTTTCACAACATTGGATACCTGTCCGTAACTAACGGAAGATATGAAAATTGCAGAAACGAGAAGAAGGGGTAAAAGAAACTTTTTCATGATTAATTTGGTTTAGGTTAAAGATTAAAAATACATACTTTTTAAATTAAAAAAGTAGAGGTTCTTTTTTTTTACTAACAATTCAAGTCCGAAAACAAAAACCGAACCAAAATTTCTCTAAAACAAAAATGAATTATCAAAATGCAAATCCCAGGTTAAGCCCTCCCATAGCTGCTACTCCTTCGCCTGTAATAAATGGGCCAAGGGAGGCTTCGAGGGAAATTTTATCTTTAAAAAGGCGCTGAATGCCAACCATAACACCTCCACCGCCTAAACCATCTCCTAAAAACAAGAAGGGTGCAACAAATGCACCGTTTGGGGCAATTTTGTTTTCATTAAGATAATACCTCAGTTCAGGCATAATTCCAAACAAATCTCCGACAAAGCCGGAAACCTGAAAACTCAGATCATCGTTCGAAACTCTTTCATACGAAATCGCAAATACTTCTGCAAGGGGGAGGACCAGACTGGTTTTAATCAGATTTTTTTTAACCTGAGCACTCACGTTTCCCAGAGCTAACAGCAGGAAAACTATCGCTAACACTGCAGATCTCTTTTTCATGGTTATATGATTTTGGATTACATGATACACATATATAACCAAAGATATAAACTCAATTGGAAATGAGCACAATAGTTATGAAAATTTCAGGCTGCCGGGAATTATTTCCTGACGATTTTTAGCTGTAATTCATCAAGCTGCTCTTGCGCCAGAGGTCCCGGAGTATCAATCATCACATCTTTTCCTGAATTATTTTTCGGGAAAGCTATTACATCACGTATTGAGTCGAGACCTGCGAACATAGCAACAAGCCGGTCAAATCCGAATGCAATACCTCCGTGGGGTGGTGCGCCATATCGGAATGCATCCATAATGAAGCTGAATTTTCGTTTTACCTCCTCTTCACCCATGCCCAGATTTCTGAACATCAGTTTCTGAATTTCTGAATCGTGAATTCTGATAGAGCCTCCGCCAACCTCAACACCGTTTATAACCATATCATAAGCCTTGGCGCGCACTTTGCCCGGATCAGAGGTAAAAAACGCCATATCCTCTTCCATTGGAGATGTAAAGGGATGATGCATTGCATAGAAACGTTTCGTTTCCTCATCCCATTCGAGCAAGGGGAAATCGATTACCCAAAGTGGTTTAAAAATATTTTTATCCCTTAATCCCAGACGTGTTCCCATTTCCAGACGCAGTTCGTTCAGTGCATTAAGGGTTTGCTTTTTATTCCCTGCCATTACAAACATCATGTCACCTGGTTTGGCATTCAGAGTTTCTGCCCAGAAGGCAAGATCCTCAGGACCATAGAATTTGTCAACAGAAGATTTTATACTTCCATCGGAATTGATTTTTGCATAAATAAGTCCTTTGGCTCCTATCTGTGGTCTTTGAACGAAAGCGGTAAGCTCATCTGTCTGCTTACGGGTATATTCGCCACAATTCATGGCGCATATTCCTCCGATATACTCGGCATCGTCAAAAACCTTAAATCCTTTGCCTTTAAGTTTGGAAGTAAGTTCAGAAATCTCCATTCCAAAACGAATATCCGGTTTATCACAGCCGTAACGTTCCATTGCATCTTTAAAAGACATTCGGGGGATATTCTGTTCAAAATCAACACCTTTAACCGACTTAAAAAGGTGACTTATAAGTCCTGCAAAGGTTTCAAGAATATCTTCACGATCAACAAACGCCATCTCGCAATCGATCTGTGTAAACTCAGGCTGGCGGTCGGCACGTAAATCCTCATCCCTGAAACATTTTACGATCTGGAAATAACGGTCCATTCCGGCTACCATCAGCAATTGTTTGAGAGTCTGTGGTGACTGGGGAAGAGCATAAAACTCTCCGGGGTTCATTCGTGAGGGAACAACAAAATCACGCGCCCCTTCAGGTGTGGAATTTACAAGAACAGGTGTTTCAATTTCAAGGAAATTGAGTGAACTTAAATACTTTCGGGTTTCCTGTGCCATCTGATGTCTGAGTTCCAGATTTTTACGAATCACTTCACGCCTCAGATCGAGATAGCGGAATTTCATCCTCAGATCATCACCACCATCCGATTTTTCTTCAAGAGTGAAAGGGGGAGTTATGGATTTGCTAAGTACCTTAAGCTCTTGTACCATAATTTCAATTTCTCCGGTGGGGATCTTCAGGTTTTTATTGCTTCTTTCGGTAACAATTCCGGTAATCTGAATAACGAACTCTCTCCCAAGTTCCCTTGCCTGTTTGCAAAGATCGGCATCTGAATCCATATTAAAAACCAACTGGGTAATTCCGTAGCGGTCACGCAAATCAATAAATGTCATTCCCCCCAGATCCCTCGAACGATGAACCCAACCGCTCAGGGTGACCTTGTTGTTTTTTTTCGAAATATTCAGTTCTCCGCAGGTATTTGTTCTGTACATAGTGTTGTTTATTAATCGTTCCAATCCGGTCACTTTTTAATGTGATTATGCATCGGATCAGAAACTCCTAAGTTCGTAAAATTTATTACTTTTGAACTGCGAAATTAGCAAGAATATTCTGATAAGCGAATGTCATGTTTGTTGTACCAGAAAAAATTTCCTACCCTTTTAATCAGGTAAAATTATTTTGGCAAATTTCCAGCTTCAGAATAATCTGCTGAAAAGCCTTGAAAATGAAAAATATGAATTACGAACTTTATTCCGACGAGTTTTTCATGAACGAGGCTATACGTGAGGCACAAAAGGCATTTGAAGAGGACGAGGTTCCTGTCGGGGCGGTAATCGTTTCAAATAATATCATAATTGCGCGAAGTCATAATCTTACCGAAACCCTTACCGACGTTACGGCACATGCAGAAATTCTGGCAATTACATCGGCTGAAAATTATCTGGCAAGTAAATACCTTAACGATTGCACACTTTATGTAAGCCTTGAACCATGTCTTATGTGTGCCGCAGCTGCAAAATGGGCCCAGTTAAGCAGATTGGTTATCGGGGCTTCTGATCCTAAATCAGGATTTAGTCTTTTGGGGAAGAACGTGCTTCACCCGTCAACCACTGTTGAATGGGGTGTTTTAGAGGGAGTTGCTGCTGAGCTGTTAACTAATTTTTTCAGAAATAAACGAAACGGAACAGAATTGTAGGGTTTCGCGCAGAGACGCAAAGAAATTATTGGGATTCCTGCTTGTAATAAAAAGGGTTTCGCGCAGAGTCTAAGAAAAATAAGTAAATCTTTCCCGTGTTCTTTAAAAAAATCCTTTGCGTCCCGATAGCTATCGGGATTGCGTGAAATAAAAAGGGTTCGCGCAGATTACTTATTCATTTTCTCCCTGAGGCTTCAATTCAAATCCAACTCGCATCAAATCATCCCAGAATCCGGGATATGATTTTGATACCACTGCTGGCTCGTTTATCCTGATTCCTCCTGTTTTTAATGCAAGCGGAGCAAATCCCATGGCCATCCTGTGATCTTCATATGTATTAATCACAACATCTGTTTTAGGAACAAACCGGGATTTCCCATCCCATGAAATCCATTCTCCCGATTCTGAATAATTAAGAGTAACCCCGAACTTTTTCATTTCAGTATAAAGAGCAAGAATACGGTCGGTCTCTTTTATCCGCAGTGTATGCGTTCCCGAAATGCGGAAAGGGATATTTAATGCAACGCAGGTTGGGACAATTGTCTGCACAAGGTCAGGATTCAGAGTGAAATCGTACTCAAAAAACTCTGTCTTCTCCTTTGTTTTCAGCAGATTAACTCCTTCCTCCTCAAAAATGGATTTTACGCCAAAGTTTTCAAAAATCGAAACCAGGGCACTGTCACCCTGCAGACTTTCTGATGTCAGTCCGGACAGAAAAACCTGAGATTTTTCAGCAAGAGCAACTATCTCGTACCAATATGAGGCGGCACTCCAGTCGGGCTCAATCTGAAAGGTTCCTGCCTGATAATTTCCTTCCTCAATTTTTATATGGTTTTGGTTCCAGGCATATTTGATTCCGGCTCTTTTCATAAGCTGGAGAGTAAGGTTTATATAACTTGCAGAAACCATGTTTCCTTTAAGGAATAATTCCAATCCGCCCGGCAGATAAGGACCGATTAACAGCAATGCGGTTATATACTGGCTGCTTATTTCGCTGTTAATACTTCTCTTACCTCCCTTTAACTTTCCGTCGCTTATTCTAAGGGGAGGGAAACCTTCTTTATCTGTATATTCAATTTTTGCTCCCAGCTCGCGTAAAAGTTCTACCAGAACTCCAATAGGCCGGTTTTTCATTCTTTCGGAACCTGTAAGTAAAATCTCTCCTTGTTTTAAAGCGAAATATGCGGTAAGAAAACGCATTGCCGTTCCGGCATGTCCCACGTTCCGCTCATAGGAGTCAGAATGAAGATTTTCGAGCATTACTTTTGTATCATCACTTTCTGACAAACCCGGAGTAACCAGTCGGAAATCGGTAAGCGCAGACATGATTAGCAAACGGTTTGAAATACTTTTTGAGGCAGGCAAAAGCACTAAACCTTTTACCTCAGAATCAGTATTTCTTATGCTGTAAATCATTTCCGGAAGTTTGCCTTAAAAGTAACCAAATTTGTTATAAAACTGTTTTTTTGTCTTTTAAAAAAGCTTATTAGGGAGGTAGGTTTTTTAATGTAACTTTGTCCACTGATTAAAATCAAATACTAATTGAATTTCTCTGATAAAAATAAGAAAAGAACTGAATATGAGCTTATTCCAAAATACTGAAGTAGCATTTAAAATAAAATCAAACAGGGATCTAATTCGGGCACTTTGGCTTTTCAGGTTAATATCCTTTGGTTTTATTGTAAAAATCGGAAACAGGGTAATCCCTGCAGCTATAAAAATCGGATTCCCTATGTCATGGATTATTAAACCTACAGTTTTTAAGCATTTCTGTGGAGGGGAGAATCTTGATGAATGCAAACCGGTAGTTGAAAAACTGGGTTCCGCAAATGTTAAGTCTATTCTTGATTATTCCGTTGAAGGTGGTGAAGAAGATACCCAAATTGATATAGCGTTTCATGAAACACTGAGATCCATTGAATTTGCAGGAAGTAATCCGAATATTCCATTTGCAGTTTTTAAACCCACAGCCTTTATAAGATCATACGCACTGGAAGTTTTAAGCTCCGGGCGGAAGGTTGATGAAATAACCCTTAACGAGGGTAAAAAGTTCAGATCCAGAGTGGAAGCACTATGCAAGGCTGCATTTGAAAGGGATATTCCAATACTCATTGATGCCGAAGATAGTTTTTATCAGCCTTTTATCGATGAGGTTGTGCTCAGTATGATGGCAATGTTCAACCGCGATCAGGCTATCGTTTTTAATACCTATCAGATGTATCGCTGGGACAGGCTGGGGGTGCTGAAAAGGGATTATTTAAAAGCAAAAGATGAAAATTTTTACCTTGGTGCCAAGTTTGTAAGAGGAGCTTATATGGAGAGGGAGAGGGAGAGGGCAAGGCTAAAGTCATACCCTGATCCTATTCACCATGGAAA
Source organism: uncultured Chitinophaga sp. (assembly GCA_964404825.1). Taxonomy (GTDB): domain Bacteria; phylum Bacteroidota; class Bacteroidia; order Bacteroidales; genus JACJXF01. Next base: position 5,802 of record CAYOLQ010000050.1, on the reverse strand, counting down.
AGATGAAACCGACCATGATTATAATGAAGCGCTAAGGTTTTCAATAGAGCATATCGAACGCATTTCCATTTTTAACGGAACCCATAATGAGTTTAGCGCAATGTATCTTACAGATCTTATGGAGGAACATCAAATTTCGAAAAACGATCAACGGATTTGGTTTTCGCAATTATATGGAATGAGTGATCACATTAGTTTTAACCTCGCACTTGAAGGTTATAATGTGGCAAAATATGTTCCCTATGGGCCTGTAAAGCACGTTCTGCCTTACCTTCTTCGCAGGGTTGAGGAAAATAGTTCTGTATCGGGACAAACAGGAAGGGAGTTAAGTCTGATACTCAAAGAATTAAATAGAAGAAAACATCAAAAATCAGGAAAATGAAATTCGATAACAGAATAAACGTTTATAAAATTTGGATCAGGAAATTCCTGACATCAATAGTTTTTACACTTTTGGTAATTGCTTTTGGCTTTTCAGAATTATTTGAAAACCCGGTTCTGGGTATTCATCGCAGCTGGTACCTCGCAGCATTGGCCCTTGTTTATGTTGGCCTGATTGTTTTTAACTACCTCTTGCGTCCACACTTTGTATCCTTAAACGATAACGGAGAAAAAATAATTCTGAGGTATTATCCTGTCCGGATATTTAACAGAAAAAAGAGTTCCATCGAAATTCCCAAACAAAATTTCGTATCCTGGGAAACTCAAAAATTTTTCTACGGAAATGCTGAAATGCTTTATCTGCATGGGAAATTCAAAACCGGAGTTGCCCGTTACCCCGGCGTAAGTTTGTCGGCTGTTAATCCCGGAGACCGAGAAAAAATTAAAAAAACTCTGAATGAGTATGTTGATAAGAAGTACAAACCTTCAAAAAACTGAAGCCTGTCCGGTTTTTAAAAACTACCTAAAATTTTAAATTTTAGCTGTGAGAGATTTCCTTTTTCCCGTCATTAAGGGGAAAGAAATATCATGGAACAGGAAGATTTAAAATACCTGATTGCTCTCACTCTGGTACCTCTGGTGGGAAGTATAACTGCCAGAAAGTTAATTTCCTATACGGGTTCAGCTAAAGCTGTATTCAGCGAAAAGAAATCAAATTTACAGAAAATTCCGGGGATAGGGAGTTTGCTTGCAGGCTCTATACAGCCTGAAAAAGCTCTGGTTCAGGCTGAAGGTGAATTACTGTTTATGGCGCGGAACGGAATAAATCATCTTACAGTTTACGATAAAGATTACCCGGAACGCCTGAAACAATGTCCCGATGCTCCTCTGGTATTTTATTACAAAGGAAAGAATGCTTTCAGCACAGAAAAAGTTCTCAGCATCGTCGGCACCCGTAATGCAAGTGAATATGGAATTGAGCAGTGCCGCAAACTCATCAGGGACTTAACTGAGCATAACCATAAAGTGCTTATTGTAAGCGGACTTGCTTATGGAATTGATGTTCAGGCGCACATGGCTGCTTTGCAATACACACAGGAGACTGTTGCCGTATTAGCGCATGGTTTGCATACCATTTACCCGGGGGCACATAAAAATCTGGCTTTACGAATAATTGAGAATGGGGCGATACTTACCGATTTTTGTGCAGGGGATAATCCCGAGAGAAATAATTTTCTTAAACGTAACCGTATAATTGCAGGACTTTCAGACGCCACCCTCGTCATAGAATCAGGAAAGAAAGGAGGAGCCCTGATAACTGCCGATTTAGCCTTCTCCTACAATCGTGATGTTTTTGCCCTGCCCGGAAGGGTTAGTGATCCAATGTCTGCAGGATGCAATATGCTTATCAGGGAGAATAAGGCGGCACTGGTAGAAGGATTTGAGGATATAGTCTTTTTTCTTGGCTGGAATGCAAATGAGAAGGCAAATCAACCCAGACAGTCGGAGCTTTTTGTAGAGCTAAATGAAGATGAAAAGAAAATTGCCGATGAACTAAGAAAAGAAGAACGACTGAGTCCGGATATCCTCAGCCTCCGCACGGGCCTGCCTGTAAGTAAAATTTCGGCAACATTACTTGGTATGGAATTCAGGGCAATTGTATGTGTAATGCCGGGTAACCATTATCGTCTGGTTTAATTCTTATTTGACAATCTAACCTACCCCCGTAACTCCGTAACCACGTAACCCCGTAACCATTTAACGAGGTGACAGGTGTAAACAACTTTTAGGACGAGTTAAAATTTACAGTATCGATACATTCTTTCAAAATTCTTCAAGAGCAGCTTAAAAAAACCGGAAATCAGTGTAATTCTCTGAATAATTGAAGTAAATTTGATGCTTTGATACAAAAAGATACTATTAACCAAACCAAAATTAATTTATTATGGATCCCAGAGTCGAACAGTTTATGGCAAGGATCAAAGCAAAAAATCCTGCCGAACCTGAATTCCATCAGGCAGTAATGGAAGTATCGGAATCTTTGATTCCATTTATCGAAGAAAACCCGAGATATAAATATGCCAGGATCCTCGAAAGGATCGCTGAACCGGAAAGAACCATAATATTCCGTGTTCCATGGATGAACGACAAAGGTGAAGTTGAGGTTAACCGCGGTTTCAGGATCGAAATGAACAGTGCCATCGGACCTTATAAGGGAGGTTTGAGGTTCCATCCTACTGTGAACCTTGGAATTCTGAAATTCCTTGCCTTTGAACAGGTTTTCAAAAACAGCCTGACAACCCTTCCAATGGGCGGTGGTAAGGGAGGATCAGATTTTGATCCCAAAGGAAAATCCGATAACGAAGTGATGCGGTTTTGTCAGAGTTTTATGACAGAATTATGCAAACATATCGGCCCCAATACAGATGTACCGGCCGGTGATATTGGTGTAGGCGGAAGAGAAATTGGATATATGTTCGGACAATATAAGCGAATCAGAAATGAATTTACAGGTGTACTTACCGGTAAAGGAATAGAATGGGGAGGGAGTCTCATACGCCCCGAAGCAACAGGCTATGGCAATGTTTACTTTGCCGAAGAAATGCTTAAAACCAAAGGTGAAAGTTTGAAAGGCAAAACAGCTGTCGTTTCCGGTTCAGGCAATGTAGCCCAGTTTACCGTGCAGAAACTTACGCAGCTGGGAGCAAAAGTAGTGACAATGAGCGATTCAGCAGGATTTATTTATGATCCGGCCGGAATCGATGAGGAAAAACTGGCATTTGTGATGAACCTTAAAAATATTCGTCGCGGAAGAATTTCCGAATATGCTGAAAATTACAGCGTTGAATATTTTGAAGGGAAAAGGCCATGGAGCGTCAGATGCGAAGCGGCATTTCCTTCGGCTACTGAAAATGAAGTTCAGGAGGAAGATGCTGTAACACTTATAAAAAATGGTTGCAGGCTTGTATCAGAAGGGGCGAACATGCCCTCATCTCCGGGAGCTATTGAAGTTTACCTGCGGGAAAAAATTCTTTATGGGCCGGGGAAAGCAGCCAATGCAGGAGGTGTTGCTGTTTCAGGACTTGAGATGACCCAAAACTCCATGAGACTTCCCTGGTCTAGGGAGGAAGTTGATTCACGACTTCATACAATCATGCAAAACATACACAAAACATGCGTTAAATATGGTTCCGAAAGCGATTCTTATGTTAATTATCTTAAAGGCGCAAACATTGGAGGCTTTGTTAAAGTTGCCGATGCGATGATGGCTCAGGGAATCGTATAAATGTATGTTCAACAGTATGAAAGAAAGGGGCTTGCATGCCCCTTTTTTTAATACATTTGCAACACATTTTGAAAAAACTCCGTGAATCTTATTGATAGCCATACTCACCTTTACCTGCCCGAATTTGACAAGGACAGACAATCCGTTGTGCAAAAGGCCCTTGGCGCTGGGATTGAAAAAATGCTTTTACCCAACATCGATTCCGGTTCTGTAGAGGGAATGCTGAAACTTTGCAGTGAATATCCGGATGTTTTTTACCCAATGATGGGACTTCATCCGGGCTCCGTTGGGGATACATACATGGACGAACTTGAGAGCGTCAGAAATCTTGCCCTTATCGGGAAATATATAGCCATCGGAGAAATCGGAATTGATCTGTACTGGGATAAAACATACATTAAGCAGCAATTCATTGCATTTGAGTTACAGATTGAACTGGCTCTGGAATTAAACCTGCCGGTTGTTATACATTCGCGTAATTCATTTGCTGAAATTTTCAGCATTCTCGATAAATATTCAGGTACCGGCTTAAAAGGAGTTTTTCATAGTTTTACCGGGGGATCTGCTGAACTGGAGAAGATTAATGAGCTTGGTTTTTATACAGGAATCAATGGTATTGTAACATTTAAAAATTCAGGACTGGATAAGCTGGTTACATCAATCCCCCTGAACCGAATTCTTCTTGAAACAGATTCTCCCTACTTATCACCCGTACCTGTGAGGGGAAAAAGGAATGAAAGTCTGCATCTGATATATATTAACGATTTTCTTGCCAGACAATTTGCACATAAACCGTAGCATTTTGCTGAGATTACATCAGATAATGCCCGGGAGCTTTTTAAACTTAGTTGATATGACAGAAAGACAACCCGCTATACTGATTATTTACACCGGAGGTACTATTGGAATGGTTATAAATCCATCAACAGGTTCTTTGCAGCCGCTTAATTTTGAAATGATTTCAGAACAGGTTCCGGAAATAAAGAAACTTGGATTCCGTTTGCAGACAATTTCTTTCGATCCCCCGATGGACTCATCAGATATTGGTCCGGAAATATGGATTAAAATCGCTGAGATTATTTCATCCAACTACGATGATTTTGATGGATTTGTTGTGCTTCACGGAACCGATACTATGGCATATTCTGCCTCTGCCATGAGTTTTATGTTCGAAAATCTTTCCAAACCTGTTATTTTTACCGGCTCTCAGCTTCCCATCGGAGTTTTACGAACCGACGGAAAGGAAAATATGATTACTTCACTTGAAATCGCAGCTGCAATGGCAAACAGTAAACCTGTTGTTCCCGAAGTCTGTATCTATTTCGAAAACAGGCTGTACCGCGGGAACCGGACAACCAAGATAAATGCTGATAATTTTAATGCTTTTCAGTCGGCTAATTATCCTGCACTGGCAAAGGTAGGGGTCCATATAAAGTATAATTATGAATCAATTTTGTATCCCGCAGAAAATAAAGCTTTAACGCTACGAACGAAATTCGATAATCATATAGCAATTCTTAAATTGTTTCCGGGGATGAACCGGGCTTTCATCGATTCTATTTTGGGGATTAAAGGACTCCGTGCAGTAATTCTGGAAACTTTTGGTTCAGGAAACGCACCTGCAGAAGAATGGTTTGTAAAAAGAATAAGGAAAGCAGTTGAAATCGGCATAATTGTGCTTGATGTAACCCAATGCAACAGCGGAAGTGTTGAACTTGGCCGGTACGAAACCAGCCGTAAGCTTTCGGAGGCGGGAGTAATAAGCGGATACGACATAACTACCGAAGCAGCAACCACAAAGATGATGTTACTTTTAGGGCAGAATCTCCCTCAGGAACAACTTATATTGCTTTTAAATAGTTCAATAAGAGGAGAAATTACTTTGCCTTAATAGCTATTGTTATAATATTTTTACTAATTTGCGGCCCGAAATTTTCCGGCCTAAGGCACTCTGAAACAATAAAGTTTGTTTAAATATGCGTCCCGGAAAAATGCAGTTAGAATAAAAGGGAGAGATGCAAGAGTGGTTTAATTGGCACGCCTGGAAAGCGTGTGTACCTCAAAAGGGTACCGGGGGTTCGAATCCCCCTCTCTCCGCAAAGCTTAAATGAATCCCGCCAATGGCGGGATTATTT
>CAYOLQ010000049.1:16879-25355 GCA_964404825.1 uncultured Chitinophaga sp. | reverse complement strand
TCGGGATGCGCTAGCCAATCCCGATGGCTATCGGGACCACACCCCGATATATTTTACAAAAAAGAACTCGAACACACGAACCTCCCGATGCACGTCGGGATGCGCTAGCCAATCCCGATGTCTATCGGGACCACACCCCGATTTCTTCTGTATTTTTATACCCTGGCTCTATGTTGCTCCCTCCTTGCTTAATATACCAAAAAAAGTGCTTATAAAATCAAGGGTCGACCTTAGGCCTGTATAATAGGACTGCGAAATTAAACAAATTTCTTAAAATAGGAAACACAATGGATGTTTTTTCCTTCAGTCACTAATGCCATATATGTTTGATGTAACAGATAAAGTACCTTATGTGTCAATAAACCAAATTGTTATGTTTCCTATACCTCTAAATTGTAATAATTTTTTTCTTACTTTTTCCATCCTGTCAGAGAAGTAAAATTATTCATCTTTTTTTAACCTTTACTTTACCTACAACTAGTCTCAAAACAATACTTTTATGCAAAATCATCACCATAATGACTCATACACTGAAAACCCGTTTGCTGTTCATGTTTATCCTTTTTTCATTTCTTTCAGTGATTATTGTTATTTCTTTGAACACAGTTTATTTCAGGAACAGGGAGAAAGTCAGCTTCGAAATATCCGAAATTACCGATTTGCAAATGAAATTTCTTCAGGATTTTAAATCCGTTGATTTATTCTTTAGCAATGATGCAATCAGTAATCAATTCTATATAACAAAGAGTAGTCCGAATCTGAATAATCACAAGGCGAATTGTATTTTACTAGAATCGGAGATAGGCAGACTTTCAAATAAAAGGGAAATCAATTCCGAAAAACTGGCTTCTGATTATCAAGCCCTGATTGCAGGCATAGCTGAGTATGATCTTATCCTTTCACAGCTTTTGGAATTGATTCTTGAACGTGGGTTTAAGGATGATGGAATTGTTGGGGAAATGAGAAATTACGCTCATCTACTGGAAAAGTTCCCTGAAGTGGATCAAACCTTAATTTTAAGTCTTCGGAGGCATGAAAAAGATTATATAATCAGAAATGAAATTCTATATATTACTGAACTAAGAAAGCTTGTCAAAACTATTGAAGAAGAAGTCTCGGTAAATCCTGATATTACTGCTTACAAGAAAAAAGCAATACTTTCCCTACTTGAAAACTATGTTTATTTTTTTAATAAAATGGTGATACTTGATGAAAAAATAGGAATCCGAACCTCATCAGGATTAAAAGAGCAATTAAGTCAGAAAGAACAAAACATACTTGCAACTCTGAACGAAATTCTAATAGCTGCAAATAATTCAGCTGTTGTTATATAACAAAAAATGGAGATCTATTATATTGCTTATTTTGTGATTATATTTTTATTGAGTATTAGTATAAGCTTTTATATTTCCAGACGAATTACAGCTCCTTTATCAGCGTTGACAGCCCATATACAATCACTTATTAAAACAAATTTTAATATTAAAGAGATTCCTGTTTTTAAAAAAAGTCATTATGAAATTGAAGTCCTTCATAAGGAATTTTATAACATGATTGCACAATTAAATCTGAGGGACAAGCAGAGAGATGAAGCAGAAAAGGCACTGCGGATAAATGAATTAAAATACAGGCAGCTCGCAGATATGTTGCCACAATGCATATTTGAAACTAATGAAGTTGGAAATTTCACCTATGTGAATAAAACCTGGATTGAAACATTTGGCTATTCTCACCATAATGTTCAGGAGGGAATCAACCTCATAGAAGTGCTTAAATCAGATACAATTAGCCAGGTTATTGATGGTAAAGAATTTAACTTTAAAGAATTCATTGCAGTTAGAGAAGATAATTCCACCTTTCCTGCCATGGTCTATTCAAATCCAAAGTATTATGGTGGCAAAATAATTGGTTACAGTGGAATAATAATTGACAACACAGAAAGAAAAAAATATATCGAAGCTCTTGAAAAGGAAAAAATGAAAGCGGAAGAGTCTGATCGGCTCAAATCTGCTTTCCTGGCCAACATGTCTCATGAAATCAGAACTCCGATGAATTCAATTATCGGATTTACCAGCATGCTTTCAAGGACTACTCAATTAGATAATACCCAGCAGGAATACATACGATACATTACTCAGAGTGGCGACATGCTCCTTCATATAATCGACGATATTATTGATTTTGCTAAAATTGAGGCTGGTGAACTTACAATCAGGAAACGAGATTGTAATCTGAATAAATTGCTTGATGATCTGAATTTCAAGTTTAAGGAAATTATTAAAGAGAGGGAAAAAACAGATGTTGAAATAGTCTTAATCAAAGGATTTGCAGGCGATAATCTGTCAATTATCACCGATCCTCATCGACTTGCTCAAATTCTAACAAACCTTTTGTCTAATGCCGTAAAATTTACTGAAAAAGGAAGAATTGAATTCGGCTATGAACTTATTTCCGGATCAAAAGTAGTATTTTTTGTAAAAGATACCGGCATCGGGATAGCTAAGAAAGACCAAAAGATTATTTTTGAACGCTTTCGTCAGGTCGATGGTTCTCTTAAGCGCAACCATGGAGGCACCGGACTTGGGCTCGCAATTACAAAGCATCTGGCTCAACTTTTGGGAGGAGGTATTACCATTGAGTCTCAGCCAAATCGTGGCTCGTCTTTCTTTATTGAACTACCATTGGAAAAATCTCAAATTGAGGTAGAAAATGAGGATATACTTTTTGATTTTGACAAGCAAATTAATTGGACAGGTAAAACAATACTCATCGCAGAGGATAATAATTCAAACTTTACTTTATTGAAGGAGAGCCTGAGAAGCTCTGGTGTTAACATTCTTAGGGCACTTGATGGACATGAAGCAATTGCTATGGTAGAAATGCATCAAGAGATCGAAATAGTATTAATGGATATACAAATGCCGGTTCTTTATGGTTATGAAGCAACAATGAGAATAAAAAAAATCAGACACGATTTACCTGTTATCGCTCAAACTGCATATGCGCTTGCCGGTGAAAAGGAAAAATCGCATAAGGCAGGTTGTGATGATTATATTTCTAAACCAATAAACATTCCTTTGCTCTTATCGAAAATGTCGCAATTTTTAATTAGTAATAATACAATCATTCAATTTGCAAGGTAATTTGTATTAAAAGGTCAGATCACACCTTAACATAAGGTACGGCCTTCATTTTCCTGATGCTGAGTAGGTTTATCATGCTTACTAATCAATTATTGGTTTAAAACAATTTCATTTATCGGGAACAACCTTCCTGATAATTCCTTTACTTTGCATATAGTTTCTATTTTAAAAGCAGAATGATGGGATTGGATAGTCTTCAGCTTACAACAGTTCTTTTTAACTCACAGCTTTTTATCCTGCTTGCCGGATGTATTGCTATACTGTTCTTACCCGAAAAGAGGAAACCGTTTGCGGCTGCCGGTTCCGCTGCGCTGATTTCATTGTCTGCTTCCTTCCTTGCTCTTATTGCAGTTAAAAACGGTGGTATCGAACAGATTTATTTTCTGGGATCATTTATTGGTGACGTGCCCGTGCGCATCGATGCCCTCTCTGCCTGGTTCATTCTCATTATCAGCTTTGTTACCCTCACAGGGGTAATCTATGGCACGGGTTATTTGAAAGCCTATAAACCTTTATCGTCCATTACCTCCCTGCATTGGATGTTTTTCCTTATTTTTCAGTCTTCCATGCTTTGGGTAACCATGGTACAAAATGCTCTTGCTTTTTTGGTAGCCTGGGAACTTATGTCGGTATCGTCTTTGTTTCTCGTTTTATTCGACCATACCAACCCGCGCGTAATCAAAGCCGGTATTAATTATATGGTGCAGATGCACCTGTCTGTGGTTCTTCTCACAATTGCCTTTATCTGGGTATATTTCAAAACAGGAACCTGGGATTTTAAAGGAATTGAAACGTATTTTACTAATTTTCCAAATATCGCCCTGTTTTCACTCTTTTTTGTTGGATTTGGTCTGAAAGCGGGCTTTATAGGACTTCATACATGGCTCCCTCATGCGCACCCCGCAGCTCCCTCGCATGTGTCGGGCGTTATGTCGGGTGTTATCGTGAAAATGGGTATTTACGGTATTTTTAGAATTATCTTCTACCTGAAAGCTGATTTTCTTTTATTGGGAGAGGTTCTGATTGGACTGTCGCTTGCAACAGGCTTATTTGGCATTATGAATGCAGCCGTGCACCGCGATTTCAAGAAGATGCTTGCTTATTGTACCATCGAGAACATCGGAATTATTGGCATTGGTATGGGACTTGGTTTAATTGGAATTGCCCGTGACCAGCCTGTTCTGTACTTCCTCGGTTTTGGCGGTGCTCTCCTCCATGTTCTCAATCATTCACTTTTCAAGTCTGTGCTTTTTTATGCAGCAGGATCGGTATACCAGCAGACACATACCCGCGATATGAATAAACTGGGCGGACTTCTGAAGTATATGCCGCAAACCGGTAGTATTTTTCTCGTGGGATCTGTTGCAATAGCCGGAATTCCTCCTCTAAACGGTTTTATATCCGAATTTCTGATCTACAACGGATTGCTGAAAGGAATTATCTCCCCCGGAATAGAACAGATAACACTCATGATAGTTGCTCTTGCAGGATTAAGCATCATCGGAGGAATGTCCATTCTTACCTTTACCAAAACCTTTTCAGTTCTGTTCCTCGGATCCCCCAGAACTAAAATTGACCATAAACCGCATGAGGTTTCGCGAATTATGCTGATGCCGCAATACCTAAGTATTGCTGCAATGCTTGCCGTTGCTTTTCTGCCTTTCCTGTTTCTGAAGATTCCCGTTCAGTTTCTTTCCGCCCATTTCCCGGGACTCCTTACACCCGATAATCAGGATGTTATAAGATACGCATCCCTGCTGAAAAGTATCAGCCTTTATTCTTTTGTGTTTATTATCCTGATTGGTGTCGTTGCCGGATTACGATTTCTCCTAATCCGTAAAAGGGAAACCTCAGAAGAACCAACATGGGGATGTGCGTATACAGCACCCGGGGCACAGATGCAGTATACCGGAAAATCTTATACCAAAAGCTTTGCCAAACTGTTTGGGTTTGTGGTGCCTGAAAGTAAGGAATTCAAAGAGCTTAAGCCGGATGAATTGTTTCCGCTAAAGCGCAAATATTCAACTCATTATTCTGATATTTTTGAAAGGAAACTGATTATACCTTTTTCCGGACAGCTGAACCGTCTGATGAACCTGTTCACATTCATTCAGAACGGAAAAATTCAGTCGTATGTGATTTATGGAATTGTATTTATTCTGATTGTTTTTATTGGTACAATTTTTAATGTATGGCGTTGATTAACCTTTTCCTGGCCATTACTGTAGTCTCTGTTGTTGCCGTTCTTTTCGCCAACACCAGGGCCAAAGGAATGATTGTGCTTTCAGCAGTGCTCCTGAATAGTGTCATCAGCAGCATTATTGCAGTGAATGCACTTAAAGGTGATGCCTTTGGTTTACTTCTCACGGGTACCATTCCTTTCGGTACTGTGGAAATAAAGGTTGATGCCTTATCTGCGTTGTTTCTGCTTACTTTCAATTTTACGGTAATCACCTCTGCTCTTTTCGGATTGCAGTATATGAAGCATTATCTTTCGCAGAAAAGCAGCCTCAGTCTGCATTGCATTGCCTTTCTTCTCATTCATCTGGCACTTACAGGAATCTGTGTTATTCAGAATTCCATGGTGTTTTTACTTTTCTGGGAATTGATGGCAATTTCTGCATTTGTAATGGTTATTTTCGAGCATCATAAGCCCAAAACCATTAAAGCCGGGATAAATTATCTGATTCAGTCTCATATTTCAATAGTATTCCTTATGCTGGGTTTTATGTACCTGGCATTCAAAACCGGTTCGTACAGTTTCAGTGCCATTTCCGGTTTTACATCCGGTCAGCCGCTACTTACCGGGACATTACTGTTTCTGGTTCTTTTCATCGGGTTTGCAATCAAAGCAGGTTTCGTGCCTTTTCATACCTGGCTTCCACTTGCACATCCGGTTGCTCCGGCACATATTTCGGGCTTAATGTCGGGTATTGTCATAAAATCGGGTATCTATGGTATCCTCAGGATGATACTGCTGATAAAGGCCGATTTCACAACCATTGGCTACATCATACTTTTTATTTCAATAGTCTCGGGTGTTTACGGAGTGATGCTTGCAATTATCCAGCATAATCTCAAGCGGTTGCTTGCCTACCACAGTATCGAAAATATAGGTATCATCGGCATCGGGATAGGTGTTGGCTGTATCGGACTTGGTAACGGGAACCAGGGAATGGCGGTTCTGGGATTTACAGGTGCCATGCTTCATACCCTGAACCATTCTCTTTTCAAGTCCGTTTTGTTTTATGCATCGGGAAGTGTTTACCTCTCTGCCCACACCATGAATATTGAAAAGCTGGGAGGAATTATTAAGAAAATGCCGAAGACCGCAATTCTGTTCCTGATTTCTGCTGTTGCTATCTGCGGACTACCGCCATTAAATGGCTTTGTATCGGAATTTCTTATTTACGGAGGGATTTTAAGCTGGTTTTCAGAAGCCGGACTTGTGGCAATGATGATTGTCGGTTTCTCGCTCTTATCTCTTGTTTTCATTGGCGGATTAGCCGTGCTGTGCTTCACAAAAGCTTTCAGTATCGTATTTCTGGGGATCCCCCGAAAAAATAATGGAGAAAGCATTCCTGAAGCAGGATTCGTGCAGTTGTTACCGCTATATATGGCATCATTTCTGATACTGCTTATTGGATTTTTCCCGGGTTTTTTTATCGGACTTCTCGATCAGCCCGTACATCTTTTTACTTCAATTTCTGAAGCGGTAAACCCAATTGCCGGTTTTAATGTTGTATCCTCCCTTACCAAAATCATGTATTTGAGTCTGGGACTGCTGCTGATTATCCTTTTTGTTCTGGCACTCAGAAAGTTCCTGACAAGAAACGTCAGTAAAACTCCCGGACCCACATGGGGTTGCGCGTATCCCGGGGTCTCATCGGATATGCAGTATACGGCCGGTTCTTTTATCCGCAGCTATACCAAGCTGGCTAAACCCTTTCTTGATATCGGTAAACACGAAATCGATATCGATGAGGTATTTCCCGGAAAGAAGCAATACGAAACGCAACCGTATGATAAAATTGAGAGATATATGATCGACAAGCCCCTGAGGTTTATAAAAATATTTATTGGCTGGTTTCTTTTCCTTCAAAATGGAAAGCTGCAACGCTATATTCTCTATGGTATAGTTTTTATTTTACTTGTAATTATAATTCCGTTTTTTGCAGAGAAACTTATGAGTTTTATTCAATTAATTAATCAACTGTAATATGGCCGGATTTTTATTAATTGTATTTGTCAGTCTGTTTTTTACAGGGACCATTATCCGTACCAAAAGCCTTGCTTCCGGCAGAAAGGGTCCCGGAGTGCTTCAGCCACTGAAAGACATTCTCCGTTTATTCCGAAAGGGGAGTGTTTACAGCACAACAACAAGTTTTATTTTCCGGCTTGCACCGGTAATTTATTTTTCATCAGTGGTGATGGCCAGTCTGCTCATTCCTTTCGGCTCAACAAAAGCTATGATTGGTTTTGACGGCGATTTCATCTTTTTTGCATATGTTTTGGGCCTCGGTAAATTCTTCAGCATCATCGCGGCAATGGATACAGGGAGCAGCTTCGAGGGAATGGGAGCGAGCCGCGAAGCCCTTTACAGTATGTTTGCTGAGCCTGCATTTTTTATTCTCATGGGATCGTTTGCCCTGCTCACCGGACACACTTCATTTTACGATATTTTCAATGCTATTTATCTGAATTCCTATACCGGATATGCTCTGGGCACCATGGCTGCAATTGTGCTTGTTCTCCTTTCGATGATCGAGAACAGCCGCATGCCCATTGATGATCCAAAAACTCACCTCGAACTTACCATGGTTCATGAGGTAATGATTCTTGACAACAGTGGATTCGATCTGGGATTGATACTCTACACCGGATACCTTAAATTTGCAATGTACGGAGCCATTATTGCAAATTTTTTTATCGGGGGATTGGCGCCGGGGCAGGCACTGCCACTGTTCCTGCTTATACAGTTTTCATTCGCCGTTTTCATTGGTCTGATCGAATCGTTTATGGCCCGTTTCCGGATGAGTCATAACGCACAGTTTATTTTTGCCTTATCGAGTGTCAGCTTTTTGATATTCTTTGGGGTGCTGTTGATTATGGGGAAGTTGAGTTGAATAGGGGAAAGTGATGAGTGACGAGTAGGAAGTAACAAGTGACGAGTGACGAGTGACATGACGAGTAAGGTCAAAAGTCACATGTCACGTGTCACAAATAACAAGTAACAAGTAACAAGTAACAAGTAACGAGTAACAAGTAACGAGTAACAAGTAACAAGTAACAAGTAACAAGTAACAAGTAACAAGTAACAAGTAACAAGTAAC
>CAYOLQ010000049.1:0-16779 GCA_964404825.1 uncultured Chitinophaga sp. | reverse complement strand
TGTCACTTTTCTCGTCACGCGTCACAATTAACAATTAACAATTAACCATTACCAATTACCAATACAATGATAAACCTCCTCCTCATAATCTTCATCATAACCCTCCTGTACCTTTCCATCGCAAACCGCCTGGTAACGTACATCAGGATACTGGCATTCCAGGGATTCATATTGTTTGGTGTAACATTCATGCAACTGCAGGAGATCAATACCCTGAACCTGGTTTTAATAATGCTCGAGACCATTGTTTTCAAGGCTATCGCAGTTCCGTATTTCCTTGGATATCTTCTGAAGCGAAATCACATTACCAGGGAAGCAGAGCCTTTCCTTCCGAATTTTCTTTCCCTCGTTATCGTAACCTTTATTATCGTTATAACTATTTTGCTGGCTAATTCCATTAAGGATACCCATCTCGATAAAATCTTTTTCGTAGTGGCATTGTCTACACTGTTTGTGGGTCTGTATATTATTGCCACACGAAGAAAAATTATTACCCACGTAATGGGTTACCTGATTATTGAAAATGGCGTGTTTGTGCTATCACTGGCTGTAGGGAACGAAATGCCAATGCTGGTGAATCTTGGAATCATGCTCGATATCTTTGCCAGCGTGCTGATTCTCGGCGTTTTCCTTAATAAAATCGGAGATGTGTTTAAAGACGTCAGTGTGGATCAACTCAATAAACTGAAAGATTATTAATAAATTTTCTGATGATACTATTTTACCTCATATCAGCATACGTACTAAGCGGGTTACTGTTTTTCAACCGTAAAAATGATGTGAATTATGCACTGGTAATTCTTTTTGGAGTCTTACAATGGGGATTTACCATTTATGCATGTTTCCATCATAAACAAACGGATTTTTGGTACTTTACTTCCGATTCTCTGGGAATACTTCTTCTGATAACCCTCAGTATCATTACCATTCCGGCTATTTACCATAGCTACAGATACATAAAGCTGCATAACGAAACACCGCAGTCGCGGAGTATCTATTTTGCCTCTCTCGTAATGCTTATTACTTCAATAACTGCAGCATACCTGGCAAATCATATTGCAGTTATCTGGATCTTCGCCGAGCTGACCACACTCAGCGCTTCGGCACTTATTTACCATCACCGGAATAAGCTGGCCCTTGAAGGAACCTGGAAGTATGTTTTTATCTGTGCAATCAGTATTACATTTGTATTTATAGGGATACTCTTCCTGAGTCTTTCGCTCCAGCACGCGGGTTCAAACGACCTTTCCTTTTCGAATCTTATTGCCAACAGCGAAAAACTAAATCCCTTCTGGCTCCGGCTGGCATTCCTGTTTATTTTCACGGGTTTTACGGCCAAGCTTGGGCTTGTACCAATGTACACTGCCGGAATCGACGCAAAGGACACTGCTCCTGCACCTGCAGCAGCCCTGCTGTCGAGTGTACTGATGAACATGGGGTTTGTAGGAATTTTCAGGTTTTACACGGTAATATCTCATACATCGCTCCACAGCTGGGCGAACTTTATCATCATGATCGCCGCCATGCTTTCCATATTTGTGGCAACGGTCTATATGACCAAAATGATGAACATCAAGCGCATGTTTGCCTATTCGAGTATCGAACATATGGGCCTGGTTATGCTGGGTCTGGCTGTGGGTGGAATAGGATATTACGCCGCCATTCTGCATATAATTCTGCACTCTTTTGTAAAGTCGAGTATGTTTTTTCAGTTTACCCAGCTGTATCGTGTTTTTCAGAGCAAAAGCATTTATCATGTGGGGAATTATTTTAAGTATAACCCCGCCGGAGCAATCGTTATACTGATAGCATTTATAAGTGCAACCGCGATGCCGCCTTCAGGACTTTTTGTCAGCGAATTCATGATTTTCAGGGCAGTATTCGAAGCCCGTTATATTTTTGTCCTTCTGATGGCATTGCTGATGCTTACCATCATTATCTGGGCCTTTGGAAAAAATGTATTCAAAATCCTGTTTACTCCTCCTTTAGGGTTTGATGAATCAAATTTACCGGTTATATCACCCTGGGAATCTGTTTCTCAATACCTTTTACTTGCCATATCGTTCTGGCTCGGATTAAATCCCCCGGAAATATTTACCCGGTTAATTAAAGATGCCATATCCATTTTACCAATCTGACATGAACTATCTATCCATAAAAAATCAGGAAACAGTTCCGCTGGGTTCCATTCCTGTGCTGGAGTATCAGGATTTCCTCAACGGAAATATCGGTTTACTGAAAGGCAGATCCGACAGACATTGTGTGAATTATTTCGGTCTGGAATCAGGTCAGGTATTGCAGTTGTATTGTTGCATCGCCGATGATTCCGATCACACTATTATGATTACAAGCTCCAGAGCAGACACAAAGAAAGCCCTTGAATCATTCACTGCACATAATCTGAATTTTGAAAAGTTTGAAAGGGAAATTCACGAGAATTTCGGAATCTCTTATACAAACCATCCCTGGTTAAAGCCCGTTCGTTATTCCTCTGTTCGCAGGGATGCCGGTTCTGAAATGAAAACCTATCCTTTTTTTGGAATCGAAAGTGAAGAACTACATGAAGTAGGGGTAGGACCGGTACATGCCGGTATCATTGAACCCGGGCATTTCCGGTTCGTCTGCAACGGTGAGCAGATTCTTCACCTTGAAATTCAGCTGGGGTACCAGCACCGCGGAGTTGAACAATTGTTTCTTGAAAAGAAAAAGTTGTCCCAACTCTCAACACTGGCTGAAAACATTGCCGGTGACAGTGTTATCGGGCATTCAACTGCTTTTGCTTACCTCTGGGAAAGCATTTCCGGTATTGATGTTCCTGGTGATGTGGTTTTTGCCCGTACCCTTGCGCAGGAAATCGAACGGGTTGCAATACACACAGGAGATTTGAGTGCTATTTGCACCGATATAGCCTATCAGCTTGGGAGTTCGGTTTTTGGCCGGCTTCGTACACCAATCATAAACTATTTTCAGGAATGGTGCGGAAACAGACTCTCAAAGAGCCTGATCAGACCCGGAAGAAATCCTTATCCATTTACCAAAGAACTTGCCAATCGTCTCATCGAAGTTCTGGATGCATTTGAACCCGATTTCGACGAGATGTGTGAGCAGGTGTATAAACTTCCCAGTGCATTATCGCGGCTGGAACGTACGGGAGCCCTGAGTTATGAGCAACTTCTGGAGATAGGAACCGTGGGAATGTCGGCCAGGATGAATGCTCTGGAACGCGATATTCGTATTTCGCACCCGTATGGAATGTATCCTGCACTGGATCATCAGTTCATCATCAAACATCATGGAGATGTTAATTCCAGAACAAAAATCCGAAGGGAAGAAGTAAAACAATCCATTTCGTATCTCCGGAAACTTGTTACCATGTTACCGGCTGAAACTCATACAGAATCGACCATATTGAAAGGAACCCGTTTTAAACCGGATTCTTTCTCACTTTCGCTTACAGAAGGCTGGAGAGGTGAAATCTGCCACACTGCTATTACAGGTAGTAAAGGAGAACTTTTACTGTACAAGATAAAGGACCCCTCGTTCCACAACTGGCTGGCACTGGCACTATCGGTAAGAAACAACGAAATATCCGATTTCCCGATCTGCAACAAGAGTTTTGACTTATCGTATTGCGGTCACGATTTATAAACATGAAACCGATATGCTAATGTTCGAAAATAAATGTTTTCCGGGGAAAATTTAAACAATGAAACTTTGAATTAAACCAAAATGTAAAGCGCGAGGGCCCGAAAAAATGGCCGCTGGCCTGAGGGCCTTGTGGGTAAAGGCTGGGATGATTTTTTCTTGATTTTTTTGTTTACTTTTTTCATCAAGGAACCGAACAGCCGGAGGCTTTGAGCTCATGAACATCTTTGAAATATATAATAAGTGAATAAAAAAGTAAATGCCTGTCCGGCAAGAGGACAATAAAATTAAGTATGATATTTTAGTATAACATGATAATGCCCGTAATTTGCGCGATATATAACTATATTAATATTTTAATAGAACAAAATGATTGAGAATATTAGAATACTCTTCCATCAGGGAAAACAATATATCCCGGATGTAACCACAGTAGCTGTACCGGGAATATTCCGGGGAAGACCCATAATTACAGGCTCAAAACTTGATGAGGCGCTGGTTTCAGAAATTTGTCCGACAAATGCACTTACAGCGAATCCCCTGAGCATTGATCTAGGAAAATGTACATTCTGCGGTGAATGTGCAAGAGCCTTCCCGGATAAAATTCGGTTTACCACCGATTACAAAACCGGCACTAACATCCGCGAGAGATTGATTATCAGGGAGGGAGATTTGGATGCCATTGAGGTGGATCCCTCTGTAATACGAAAGGGAATTCGTAGTTTTTTCGGGGGATCCCTGAAACTACGGCAGGTATCAGCCGGAGGTGATAACAGTGTTGAACTGGAGCTGAATGCATGCGGAAATGTAAACTTTGATATGGGTCGCTTTGGGATTGAATTCGTTGCATCACCGCGTCATGCAGACGGAATAGTGATTACAGGTCCTATAACCGTAAACATGGCCGAAGCACTTCAGATAACGTATGATGCAATTCCTTCCCCGAAAATTATTATTCTCGCCGGCACAGACGCCATCAGCGGGGGCATATTTGCAGGAAGCCGGGCTATCGACCGGAGTTTTCTGGACAAATATACTCCGGATCTTTATTTGCCGGGAAACCCGGTTCATCCGCTTACTTTTATTAATGGGGTTTTGAGCCTTATCCGATCAAAAAAGTGAGTAATAAATTTCGTTTGCGTTAAAAAGTTGGCTATTTTAACGCCCTCAAGATTGCCAACTCAGATTGCTTTACCATACTAATAACTAAACTAATGAAACATTTCTCAGGAATTATAATTATGCTGCTATTGGCAGCATTATACGGCAAAGCATTTTCTCAAACCGGGGCGATACGGATAAATCAGGTAGGTTATTACCCTGATGCCAATAAAGTAGGATTCGTTGTTTTTACCAACGCAACTACTTTCGAAGTTGTAAATACTGCTGATGATGTTGTTGAACTAAGCGGAAACCTTTCTGCACAGGTTTTCTGGAAAGACGCCGGTGACAGCATCAAACGATTCGATTTTTCAGCTCTTACAAAACCGGGTAAATACAAAATCAGAATTCCGGGGTTTGGTGAATCGTCTGTGTTTGAAATTTCATCCGTGGTTCTCAGAAAAGCGGCTTACGCTTCTCTTAAATCATATTATTACCAGCGATCATCATTTGAATTAACAGCACCCTATGCTGGATTGTGGGCCAGACCGGCAGGTCATCCCGATACACAAGTAATCCTCCACACTTCCACAGGAAAAACCGGAACTATTTCTTCCCCGGGTGGATGGTACGATGCCGGCGATTATGGTAAATATGTAATAAATGCAGGCATTTCAGTGGCATCCATGCTTTCCTTTTATGAGAATTACAATTTTTTATTTGAAGATGGATCGATTCATATTCCTGAATCAGGTAATGGTCAGAACGATTTGCTGGATGAAGTGAAATTTGAACTCGACTGGTTAAAAACCATGCAGGATAATGATGGAGGTGTATTCTTCAAACTTACGACCCTGAGCTTTTCAGGAATGGTCATGCCTCATGAAGATGTTGCTGCGCGATATGCTATTGGAAAAACCTCAGCATCAGCCCTCGATTTTGCTGCAATGATGGCAATGGCGGGTAGAATCTATCAGAACTACGATAAGGAATATGCTGATGACTGCATTCTCCGGGCTGAAAATGCATGGACCTGGGCAAACACCAATCCCGTCACATATTTTAAAAATCCATCCGGAGTTTCAACTGGTGAATACGGTGACGGAAATGTAAATGATGAGTTTATCTGGGCGGCTGCCGAATTATATATTACAACACAGAAGGAAATATATAAAACCTATCTGGAAGGGAAAAGCAGTTCGCTGACCTATAACGATGCCCCCGGCTGGCCAAGTGTCCAGTCGCTCGCTTCACTATCTCTCGCTACCCGTCCGAATGGATTATCGGAAACCTTATTGAACACCATAAAGAATTCAATAAAATCAAAAGCCGATTCCTGGCTGAGTCAGATTAATTCCAATCCTTCACGGATTCCGAATTTTGGCTATAACTGGGGATCGAACAGTGGTATTGCCAATCAGGGTGTCGGAATGTTATATGCCTATATACTTTCTGGCGACACGAAATATATTAAGGGAGCTGCGGAATGTGCCGATTACCTGTTAGGGAAAAATGCAACCGGTTTCTCCTTTGTATCGGCATACGGATATAAAACACCAATGTTTTTTCACCACAGACCCTCTCATGACGATGGCATAAGGCAGCCGGTGCCGGGTTTTGTTTCCGGAGGTCCAAATTCAGGTAAGCAGGATAATTGCAAATATCCCTTCCCTGAAGCTGCAAAATGTTTTGTGGATGTTATGGAAAGTTATGCATCGAACGAAGTATGTATCAACTGGAACTCTCCAATGACAGCTCTTTTCGCGGGAATTGATGCTGTTTTGGGCGATACTTCCGATGTGGAATTTGAGGTGCAGACAAGCATAAATAATCCGCCGGTTCTGAATGTAACTGCACCCCTTTACGATTCGCGCACCGGCTCGGATGTAGTCCTGAAGGTAAAAGGAACAGCTACTGATCCCGATGGAATTGCAAAAGTTGAACTTTACATCAATTACCGGTATTATGGCACTTTAGAAACCGGAACTTTTGAGTGGGATCTGTCTTCACTTCCTTATGGTTCCCATATTGCCACAATACTTGCGTACGATGCTACCGGACTCTATACCGAAAAATCCCATCCCTTCCGCAATTATCTGATATCTTCAATCCCCGGAAAGGTTGAAGCAGAGTTGTTTTACAATATGTCAGGTATTACTACTCAGGTAACCACTGACGAAGGTCTGGGTTTGAACGTAAACGGTAATGGTACCGGCGATTGGATCGATTACAGTCTGAATATGCTTGAAACAGGAGATTACCGCGTTGAATACCGGATTGCCAGTCCTGTAGCCGGAGGAAAATTAGAACTTCGTAAGCCTACAGCCCTTGTATTATCGGCCATGACAGTTCCAAATACAGGCGGATTGCAAAAATGGATGACCATTGCCGACACAATAAGCCTGACTGCCGGAAAGCTTGTCTTGCGGTTGCATACAGTTTCAGGAGGCTGGAATATAAACTGGATCAACTTTGTTTTACTGGATCCGGTACCGGTACCGGAAATAGTTTCCGTGGATGAAGTCAATTCTGTATCCGTTAGTCCAAATCCGGTAAGCAGAAGTTTTAAAGTATCATACCGTTTAGAAAAACCCGAATCTGTTGATTTTACTATTTATGATGAAACCGGCAGAGTTGTCGGAATCCATAAATCAGAACAGAACCTTACACTTTCAAACAATTTTATATGGACTCCCGATGCCAATCTGGCACCAGGTTTTTATTATATTGGCATGAGCAGGAAAGGCAGCAAAATAGCACAGACTAAGTTCATGAAAATTAATTAGAATAACCTAATCTATTTAATATAGCTTATTCACGGAAACAACAGAAGAATATCACCCTCTGAATTCTTTCATTATTTCCAGCAACTCAGCGCCAAACTCTTTTATCTTTTTATCGCCCAGACCTTTGATTTTCTTCAGGTCTCTGAGATTGTCGGGTAAACGGTTGCTAAGGGCGACAATTGTTTTGAGCTGAATTATCATATAGAGAGAAACATCTTTTTCCTTTGCTTTTTCATTTCTCCAGTTTATCAAAGCCTTGTATAATTCAGTATTTCCGACAGTTTCAGGTGCTTCGGCTTCTTTATTTTTTACTTTTTTCCGACTCGGTTTGGATGTTTCTTCAAGTGAAGCCTTTGCACGTGCAGATAAAAAGGAAGTGATATCAAATCCATTTAGACAGGCTTTCAGACATTCTGATTTTATAATTACTTCGTTTAATAATTTGTCAATTGCCTGATCGATGGTTTTTTTAACAGCCTTGTTATCAGTCTCAACCCATAATTTTTGAAGCCGCATGTAAAAAATGTCCTGTGCTTTATCGTAAAACCATTGTGAAGCTTTGATGATCCTTTCCTGTAAGAGCGCTTCATCCTCTTTTTCAAATAATTCTGATAACTGGGCTTTAAAAACGTGTAATACCTTGTGAATCTCCCTGCTGCTGTCGTCCTGCATCTGTTGAAACGTACCGGCCAGATTACCTTCCAGTGAGGGTGCGTTCGAAACAGCCAGTTTCAGACACTGTGTAAGTTGATAGTCAATTGAATGAAAACTAAAAAGCTCAAACACTAAACTTTTCTCATATTCTCTTTTTGATGAAAGTAACTGTTGCCGGGTAGGTTTATTGATTTCCACTCCGGCGGTAAAATCCGAAATCTGTGAGCTGTTAATAAAACAACGCGGGGTAAGCGGAGCGTTTAAGACCATTCCTTCAAGCGTCCTGCAGCGACTCAGGGCTACATATACCTGACCGTGTGCAAAGGCTGCTCTGGCATCAATTATTGCCTTTTCAAAAGTCAGCCCCTGACTTTTATGAATTGTAATAGCCCATGCCAGTTTGAGAGGGAATTGAACAAAACTACCGGATATGGTTTCAGAAATCTCACGTGTATGCTCGTCGAGACTGTATTTCACATTTTCCCATTCCGCACGGGCTACATTAATGAGATTATCTTCATTTTCGCACTTTACACTTATTATCTCATCGTCTATCTCATCAATTACTCCGATTTTTCCATTATAATACTGACGTTCAGTTGCGGTATCATTTTTAACAAACATTACCTGTGCCCCTGTTTTAAGTTCCAGGGCAATATCGGTAGGGTAGGAGTATTCAGGAAAATCACCTTTTACCTGTCCTTCCAGAATATATCTTCTGCCTGGAAGCTTATTCAATTTGCTCTGGTTTATTTCCTGTGCCTGAGCGTTATGTGTTGTAAGAATAATATACCCATCATCGTCTCTCCCTATAAAACCGGGAATATACCGGCGGTTAAGTATTTCAAGAGTGGCTTCGTCTGTATGGTTATGTCTGACCTTGTTAAGAACATCTATAAACGCCTGATCACTTTGTCTGTAAACATGTTCAAGAGTTATACTTACAAAGCTGGTCTTCTGCAGAGCTTTTGAGCTGAAAAAGAAGGCCGTATCATAATATTTACTGAGGATAGCCCATTCGTCATCTTTTACAACCGGTGCAAGTTGCTGAAGATCTCCAATCATGAGCAGTTGCACGCCTCCAAAGGGTTTGCTGCGGTTCCTGTACTGTCGTAATACTTCGTCGATACCGTCGAGCAGATCTGCCCGGACCATACTAATCTCGTCGATTACAAGAAGATCCAGACTCCGGATAATGTTAATTTTCTCCCTGCCGAATTTTCGCTGGAAGCGGGCTCCCGTTTCTCTTATTATCCGGCTATCGAGACTGCCACCGGGTACAATCGGACCAAATGGCATCTGGAAAAAAGAGTGAATGGTCATCCCGCCGGCATTAATGGCTGCAACTCCAGTGGGAGCGACAACAATCATTCGTTTATGGGTTTTCTTGCGGAGATTATGCAAAAAAGTAGTTTTGCCGGTACCGGCTTTTCCTGTCAGAAAAATGTTTTTTCCAGTGAATCTGACAAAGTCATTTGCCAGATCAATTTGTACATTCGGTATACTCATAATTCAAAAAGTTGCAAATCAGAACATGATGATGAATTGGTTTTAATAACCTGTGAGTATTCTGAATGATGTTTAATTGGGATTTTTGTGAAACGCAATTTATAAACTTCCATGCTAATTTCGGGAATTAAGCTTTAATCAGCAAATTTTAATTAATTAAAATGTTCTACCAATTAATAAATAAACATATGCAGATAATAACATATGACTAATTGTCATAAAGAATCTATTGGCATGTTATTGGATGGAAGGTAAGTATTACCTGAAAATTATCTGTCAGAATAATACCTGTCAGGTCTTAAGACCTGACAGGTCTATAATAGCACCATAATTTCAATCAACACAATAAATAATTGCTTATCTTCATCACATAATTAAGATTATCACAATGGAATTTTTTAAGAAAATGGAAGCTCCTGAAGTAAAAGCTGAAAATAATGCCGCTCTTCAGGGAGATGCAGAACATGTAAGATGTTTAATTCTGGGTTCAGGTCCGGCTGGTTATACTGCAGCCATTTATGCTGCACGTGCAAACCTTAAACCGCTTATGTACGAAGGCCTCCAGCCCGGTGGTCAGCTTACCACAACAACCGAAGTAGAAAACTATCCAGGTTATCCCGAGGGAATAACAGGACCTGTGATGATGGACGATTTCAAGAAACAGGCACAGCGATTCGGAACTGATATCCGCTGGGGAATGGCTACTTCTGTCAATTTCAGTGCGCATCCACACAAAGTGATTATCGACGGAAAGACACTTATTCATGCCGATACGGTAATTATTGCCACGGGTGCAACTGCCAAATATCTCGGTCTTGAATCTGAAAAGAAATATATGGGATTCGGAGTTTCCGCCTGCGCAACCTGCGATGGTTTTTTCTATAAAAATCAGGATGTTGCTGTTGTAGGGGGAGGTGATACAGCTGCCGAAGAAGCCCTTTACCTGTCAGGTATATGCAAAAAAGTTTACCTTATTCATCGTCGCAATGAACTGCGTGCTTCGAAAATTATGGTAGATAGGATCCTGAAGACCAAAAATATTGAAGTGCTCTGGAACAGCATTCCAAAAGAAATCGTTGGCGATCAGTCTGTAAACGGAGTCATAATTACGGATGCGAAAACCGGTGAAGAGAGAAAAATCGATATAACCGGTTTTTTTGTAGCAATAGGACATAAGCCAAATTCGGATATTTTCGCACCTTACCTTGAAGTTGACAACGTAGGCTATATTCAGACAAAAGGTACATCCTCCAAAACCACTGTGGAAGGAGTCTTTGCCTGTGGTGATGTTATGGATTCTGTTTACCGTCAGGCGATTACCGCAGCAGGAACAGGTTGCAGAGCTGCTATTGATGCGGAAAGGTGGCTGGGAGAGCAGGTTTAAGGAAGTGACGAGTGACGAGTGACGAGTGAAAAGTGATGGCGAAGACAGAGTCACGAGTCACATGTCACGAGTCATAGTTTGCCTTTGGCGAGCTCGGGCTGCTATCGCATCCCTCGGTTCTGAGTTTCAGGTTTCAGAGTTTCAGAGTTTCAGGGTTACAGAGATTCAGTTTTTCCCAAAAGACGTCACTCGTTACTCGTTACTCGTCACTCGTCACCCCGTCACCCCGTTACCCCGTTACTCCGTCACCCGTCACATTCACAAAAAAAGCCAGTCTGCAAAACAAACTGGCTCCTTATATCACGTAAAAAACCTATTTCTCCACATCCACCTTGGCAAGAACATCTTTACTGTATCTTCCTGCTTTAAGCTTATCAGCTACTTCGGTGAAACATTTGATTGTGTATTCAACATCAGCAAGTGTGTGATCAGCGGTTGGGATAATACGGAGAAGAATCATTCCTTTTGGAATTACCGGATAAACAACCATTGAACAGAACAGGTTATAGTTCTCTCTGAGGTCGAAAACAATATTGGTTGCCTCAGGAACTCCACCATTTAACATAACAGGAGTTACGCATGATTCGCCGGTACCGATATTAAATCCTTTTTCTCTGAATCCTTTCTGAAGAGCACGGACAATGGTCCAGAGATGTTCTCTGAGTTCGGGTTTAGACTGAAGAAGTTCAAGTCTTTTTAAAGCACCAATTGTCATTGGCATCGGAAGTGATTTAGCATAAATCTGTGAACGGAGATTGTATGCCAGAAAATCGATCATGTCCTTATCTCCCGCTACAAATGCACCGATCCCAGCCATGGATTTGGCAAAAGTGGAAAAATAAACATCAATCTCATCCTGAACCCCGAAATGTTCACCTGTTCCTGCTCCGGTTTTTCCCATGGTACCAAAGCCATGAGCATCGTCGACCAACAGGCGGAAATTATATTTCTTTTTAAATTCTACGATCTTATCGAGTTTACCTAAATCACCTACCATCCCGAAAACACCTTCGGTAATAACAAGAATTCCTCCGCCGGTGGTTTCAGCAAGTTTTGTAGCATGTTTGAGCTGCAGTTCAAATTTCTCCATGTTGTTATGCGGAAAAACAAAGCGTTTTCCGATATGCAATCTCAGTCCGTCCATAATGCAGGCATGCGAATCTGAATCATAAACAACAACATCCTTTCTGTCCAGCAGGGCATCAATTATGGATACCATTCCCTGGTAACCGTAATTTAACAGATAACCTGCTTCTTTACCAACAAAATGTGCCAGCTTGGTCTCAAGTTCTTCATGATACTTTGTTTGACCCGACATCATTCTGGCACCCATTGGATATGCCATTCCGTATTTAGCAGCTGCTTCGGCGTCGGCTTTTCTGACTTCCGGATGGTTGGCCAGTCCGATGTAATTATTCAGACTCCAGTTGAGAACATCCTTTCCTTTGAATTTCATTCTGGGCCCGATTTCGCCTTCCAGCTTTGGAAAAGTGAAATACCCATGTGCCATTTCCTTGTACTGACCAAGTGGTCCCTTGTTCTTTTGAATTTTATCAAAAATATCCACGGCAATTTTTTTTAGTTAATACTGAGGGACAAAAATAATTGAATTATTTCATCAGATGGAATTATTCGTGGTTTTATTTTTTATCATGAGATTTATTTGAATTTGTGGTGTATGTTCGGATAGAGGTAAAGGTAAAAGTTTATTCGTGACGAGTGACGAGTGACGCGTCACGTGACCCCCGTCACATCGGAAACCTGGACCGTCACCCGTCCTCACTAGTGACTTGTGACTTGTGACTTGTGACTTGTGACAAGTGACTCGTCACCCCGTCACCTCGTTACCCCGTCACCCCGTCACCCCGTCACCCCGTTACCCCGTTACCCCGTTACCCCGTCACCATCACGAATATAAACCAACAAATAACTTTATTTCACCACACCATAGGCTTAATTGTAATAAAAAAGCCCTCATTCCCGTTCTTCCTCTGAAAAAAACATTCAAATAGTTTCCATGTTAACATTATTGTAGTAATTTTGCACAACATTTTTGAAAATGAAACTCAAGATTCTCATTTACATATTGTTTCCATTAGTTTTGGTATCCTGCAAGGGTTATGAAAAACTTCTTAAAAGCAGCGATTATCAGCTCAAATATGATAAGGCTTTTGAATACTTTGAAAACAAGGATTATGTAAGATCCGCTACTCTTTTTGAGCAGATCGCTACTGTTTACCGCGGAACCGTAAAGGCCGATACCATTCAGTATTACCGTGCCAAAGCATATTACAACCAGAAAGATTATACCATGGCCGGTCATTATTATTCCGAACTGGTAAAAACATTTCCAAAAAGTCCTTTTGCCGATGATTCCGATTTTATGAGTGCATATTGCTTTTATATGCTTTCACCCAGACCGGAACTTGATCAGGCAAACACCTATGCAACAATTAACGCATTTTCGTTGTTTATCATAAATCATCCTTCAAGTCCCAGAGTTCAGGAAGCCCGGAGCCTGATACTTGAGATGAATGAGAAGCTTGTTAACAAATCATATATGAGTGCAAGGCTTTATTATGATCTGGGCGATTATAAAGCATCAATCATTGCCCTTAGAAACAGTCTGAACGATTACCCCGATACCAAATACAGGGAGGAACTTATGTTTCTCCTTCTAAAATCGAGCTACCTTTTAGCAAAGGGTTCGGTTGAAAGCAAAATTAAAGACAGGTATCAGGCCACCGTTGATGAATATTATTCTTTTATTTCGGAATTCCCAAAAGGGAAATTCTCAGATGATGCCAAAACTATGTATGAGGCATCAATAGCAGCATTAGGACAGGAAACAAATCAAATCTCAATACAGTAATGATAGATTACAAAAAAAGCAAGGCGGCACCATCAACTGTTACGCAGGATCTGCGCGATATGAGTGAAGGCACAGCAAATATTTACCAGACAGTAATGGTTATAAGCAGAAGGGCTAACCAGATTAGCGTGGAAATGAAACAGGAGCTTAACCGTAAACTGGAAGAATTCGCTTATTATACCGATAATCTGGAAGAGGTTTTTGAAAACCGCGAACAGATTGAAATATCAAAATTTTACGAGCGTCTTCCTAAACCAACCTTAATTGCACTTCAGGAATACCTCGAAGATAATATCTATTACCGCGTTTCTGAACCTGTAAAACTGGAAGAAGAACCGGAAGCAAACTAAATTGGCCATGGACCTTAAAGGAAAAAAAATACTTCTTGGAATTACCGGTAGTATTGCTGCCTATAAAGCAGTTTTCCTTCTTCGTTTGCTCATCAGAGAGGGTGCTGAAGTAAAAGTTATACTTACACCTTTTGCTGATAAATTTGTTACCAAAGGCACATTGGCAGCCTTATCCACGTACCCTGTACTTTCAGATTTCTTTAAGGAAGATGGTACATGGAATAGTCATGTTGAACTTGGAAACTGGGCCGACTTGTTTCTCATTGCCCCGGTAACTGCAACAACCATGGCAAAAATGTCCATCGGTATGGCCGATAACCTGCTGATTGCAACATACCTGGCAGCAAAATGTCCTGTTGTTTTTGCACCTGCTATGGATCTCGACATGTACAAACACCCGTCAACACAAAGAAACATAAGCATCCTGCAGTCATTTGGGAATGTCCTTATCGAACCGGCAAGCGGGGAGCTGGCATCCGGACTTTATGGAAAGGGAAGGCTGGAAGAACCGGAAGTAATTCTTAAGACAATTATGCCTGTGCTTTTCCCTGAAAAAAAAAACTTAAGTCAAAAAGAATCCTGATTACTGCAGGACCCACCTACGAACCAATTGATCCGGTTCGTTTTCTTGGAAATCATTCTACCGGAAAAATGGGATTTGCCATTGCAGAAGTCTGCGCCGATGCAGGCGCTGAAGTTATTCTTGTCAGCGGTCCCGTATCCCTCGAAACAAAAAATAAATCCATCAGGCTGATACGTGTGGAAACAGCCGCACAAATGTATTCCGAATGCCTTAATCATTTTTCTTCCTGCCATGCTGCAATTTTGTCGGCCGCCGTGGCTGATTTTTCTCCCGCCGAAACATTAAAGGTAAAAGTGAAGAGGGAAAAAACAGATTGGAACATCCTTTTTAAACCAACAAAGGATATTGCTGCTGAACTAGGAGCTGTGAAAAATGAAAATCAGATTCTGGTCGGATTTGCCCTTGAAACAAATAACGAAACTGAAAATGCTAAAATAAAACTTAAAAAGAAAAATTTCGATTTCATTGTACTTAACAGTCTGAATGATGCCGGGGCAGGTTTTGGAACCGACACAAATAAGATTAGCATTATTGACAAAAACAATAATATTGATACATTTGAGTTAAAATCTAAGCAGGAAGTTGCAAAAGACATTGTAAATAAACTAACAGCATTAATGAGGTAATTATGAAGAGAGTTGCGGGGATATTCATGCTTTTATCGCTATTTGCCCTTGCAGAAGCTCAGGAGCTTAAATGCAATGTACAGGTGGTTAGCCAGCAAATACAAGGAACCAACAAGCAGGTATTCGAAACCCTGCAAAACGCTATCTTCGAGTTTATGAACAACAAAGCATGGACTAACCATGTTTATGGTAATGAAGAACGCATAGAATGCAATCTGTTATTTAATATTCAGGAGCAGCTCTCAGCCGATGAATTCCGCGGTACACTTCAGGTACAATCCCGCCGACCGGTTTTCAACTCGAATTACAATACCGTGATGCTGAACTACATGGATAACGATATACAGTTCAGGTATATTGAGTTTGAACCACTTGAATTCGATCCAACATCGCATATCTCAAATCTTACATCCATCCTGGCTTATTACGCATATATTATCCTCGGACTCGATTACGACTCATTTGGCTTCGACGGAGGAACTTCCTATTTCCAGGCGGCCGAAAAAATTGTGGATAATGCACAGAATGTGCCCGAAAAAGGTTGGAAACCCTTCGATAATACAAGTCATAAAAACCGTTACTGGCTGGTAAAAGATCTTCTCGACACAGATTATGCTCCGGTCCGCGAGTTCATTTACCGCTACCACCGCGTAGGTCTTGATATGATGGACTCAAAAGCTGTCGAAGCCAGGGCAGGAATAGCCACGGATATGGAACTTCTGCAGGGTGTATACCGCAAAAAACCCGATCCTTTCATGCACCCCATGCATGTTCTCTTTGATGCCAAAGCAGATGAATTTGTCAATGTGTTCTCCGAATCCTTTCCTGAAGAACGGGCGAGGGTAAGCTCAATTCTTAATGAAATTGATCAGGCAAATTCAGCCAAATATAAAGTAATAATGGAAAATAAAAACTAACTCCCCTCCCAAAAACAGCTATGATCCGCTCACTCTCGGTAAGCAATTACGCCATTATTGAAGCATTGGAGATTCAGTTTTCCGGGGGGCTAACTACAATAACAGGGGAGACCGGAGCAGGGAAATCCATTTTACTTGGCGCATTGGGACTGATTCTGGGAAACCGTGGTGATGCTTCAGTTCTGAAAAATAAGGAACAAAAGTGTGTAGTGGAGGGCATTTTCAGGGTACAGAACAAAAAACTTACAGGCTTTCTTGAAGAGAATGAAATAGACCCCGATGACAACATCATTCTTCGCAGAGAAATAAGCCCTAACGGGAAATCCAGGGCTTTTATCAACGATACACCGGT
>CAYOLQ010000048.1:20127-25398 GCA_964404825.1 uncultured Chitinophaga sp. | reverse complement strand
TGCTCCGGTTATTGGGAATACCAAAACGGGAGAAGTAATCTACATGGATTCCTATTATTATCTGGGTCATTTTTCGAAGTATTTCCGTCCGGGTTCCAGACGTATTACATGTTCATCCAACAGCGACGAACTGCTTGCAACTGCCGTTCTGAATCCTGATGGTGGAATAGCTGTTGTTGTCCTGAACCTGGGTGCGAAAGATATCGATTACAAAGTATGGGTAGAAGGCCGCGCAGTGAAAACAAAAAGTTTAGCACATTCAATTGCAACTCTCCTTATTAAATAAGCGTTAAAAAGCTGTCGGTAAATTTTAGGGTTCACTAAATCAAAGCATGAAAAGAACATTTCTCATACTTGTAATTACTATTATGTCATGTTCTGTTTTCGCGCAGAATGGACGAAGCGAAAAGAGGGGCATCGCTTACGGAAATCATTCTGAAGCCGACCTTGCTGCCATTTCCGTGGGATTGTCCTGGTGGTATAACTGGTACCACCAGCCGGATTCAAAGGTTGCCGGGGTATATCAGAATTATAACATGGATTTTGTTCCAATGACCTGGAATAATAGTTTTAATGAGGCGGGAATGAGAGCATATTATGCTGCCCATCCCGAAGCAAAATTCCTTCTGGCATTCAACGAACCTAATTTCACGGCTCAGGCTAATATGAAACCTTCCCAGGTTGTTG
Organism: uncultured Chitinophaga sp.; assembly: GCA_964404825.1. Classification (GTDB taxonomy): domain Bacteria; phylum Bacteroidota; class Bacteroidia; order Bacteroidales; genus JACJXF01. The sequence goes on along the minus strand of CAYOLQ010000048.1, from coordinate 24,711 downwards.
CTGCCTGGCCCAGACTTGAAGCCATTGCGCAGGACTTTAATCTGGAGATTGTCGGACCAGCCGTGAATTGGTGTGGTGATTGTGTTACAGAAGATGGAGTAAAATTTACGAATCCATATGCCTATCTGGATACTTTTTTTTCCATTTGCCCCGATTGCAAAGTCGACTACATTGCTGTACATAATTACATGTGTTATACCGGAGCCCTCAGCAGTTATATTGATGGATTTAAAAAATATGGTAAAAAAATATGGCTGACTGAATATGCTTGTTGGGATCAGTCGAATATTACCCTGGCTATGCAGAAAAACCTGATGAAAGGGTCAATCGACTACCTTGAAAACGATACCATGGTTTTCAGGTATGCATGGTTTACAGGAAACCGCTCCGGAGCTTATCCTTACCTTGATATTTATGCTCCACAGTCAGGGAAACTCACTGAACTCGGCCAGTTTTATGTTGATTACAAGGCATTTGTTCCGGATACAAATTACTTTGCTACTGTTCCGGTTCGGATAGAAGCTGAGCACTATTCGAAAATGAAAGGGATTTCAACAGAGGCAGTTACAGACTTCGATGGGGTGGATAATGTTGGGTGGATTGACCCTGGCGACTGGCTGGAATACAATATCGATATACCTGCAACAGGTGATTATTATATTTATTTCAGAATTTCAAGCAATGCAGCAACAAGCGTAATTCTTAAAATTGACGGACTAAATTCCGATACACTTAAAGTTCCTTCTTCAGGCGGTTGGCAAAGCTGGAAAACACTCGGTTTAGTAACTGAACTCCCTGAAGGGAAACACAGGCTTATGGCATATGCTCCTTCAGGAAGTTTTAATCTTAACTGGATCCGGGTTTCAGACCATCCCAACTCTCCGCCTGCCGTTTTTGCCGGCGATGATCAGCTGATTACCCTCCCGAATAGCGCAAATCTTGTTGCAATTGGAAGTGATAATGAAAATGATATTCTGAAATACAAATGGACTAAAATTTCTGGTCCTGCAACATTTACCATTGTACACCCGATTTCTGAGAATACAGATGTTACCAATCTTGTAAAAGGAAAATATACCTTCAGAGTAACCGTATCAGACGGAACAGACTTAGCTTACGATCAGGTGCTTATTGATGCTGCTTATGCTGTAGGCATGGATGACGCTGATTATGAATTACAAAAAGTATATCCAAACCCGGTCGTTAACACCCTATTTGTTCAGAATTACGGCTTGTCAGAAAATACAGTGCTGACAATCTCTGATCCCACCGGCAGGCAATTGTTTACAAAAGAATTTTCCGGGCATAACAGTATTCTTGAAGTTGATATGTCATCCTTTAAGAATGGCTTTTATATTCTTAAAGTAAGCAGGGATTCAGAAAGTTTTGTTCAGCCGGTTATTAAGCTATAATTAAGATTGCCTTAATCCGGACCTTGTTGAGAATTAATATTAATCTAATCTTCTAAACGCATAAACTGAAATGAAAATATTCCGCCAAATTGCAGCACTGGTAATTATCCCCCTTATAACATCCATTTCCCTCATTGCGCAGGGTTATTTGCATACCAGTGGCAAATACATTTACGATGGTTCAGGCAATGAGTTGATCCTCAGAGGGATCGGAACCGGAAACTGGATGTTACAGGAAGGTTATATGATGCAAACCACCGGTGTAGCAGGGACTCAGCATGAGTTCCGCTCCAGACTTATTGGCACAATAGGTGCGGAAAAAACAGATAGTTTTTATACTGTCTGGCTTGATTCCCATTTCAGAAGAATTGATGTGGATTCAATGAAATCCTGGGGTTTTAACAGTGTTCGTGTAGCCATGCACTATAAATGGTTTACCCCACCAATTGGAGATGAACCTGTACCCGGTGAAATTACCTGGATTGAAGAAGGTTTTAAAAGGATTGATTCTCTTCTGGATTGGTGTGGAGATAATGAAATGTACCTGATTCTTGATCTGCACGGTGCTCCCGGCGGACAGGGCAAGGATGCAGCTATTTCTGATTATGATGATACAAAACTCTCATTATGGGAAAGTCAGGCAAACAAAGATAAAACAATAGCTCTTTGGAGAAAGCTCGCTGAAAGATATGCTACTGAGCCTTGGATAGGGGGCTACGATTTAATAAACGAAACCAATTGGACATTTCCGGAGGGTAACAATTCCCAGCTTAAGAACCTTTTTGTTCAAATTACAAATGCCATCCGTGAAGTCGATCAGAACCATATTATTATTATCGAAGGGAACGGGTTTGCAAACGATTTCTCCGGACTGACACCTCCATGGGACTCAAATATGGCGTATAGTTTTCATAAATACTGGAACTACAACACCCAGGAATCACTCAGTTTCGCAATTAATTTAAGGAACACTCATAATGTTCCGATCTGGTTGGGTGAAACCGGTGAAAACTCGAATGTTTGGTTTACAAGTCTGATTGCACTTTGCGAAAAAAACAAAATCGGCTGGTCGTGGTGGCCTGTAAAAAAGCCGGGAATCAATAATCCCCTGAAAGTAACAGTTAACAGCGATTATACCCAGCTGATAAATTACTGGAAAGGCACGACAGCTCAACCTTCTGTTGATGTTGCATTTAATGCGGTTCTTCAGTTTGCATTAAATCATCGTCTCGAAAACTGCACTTTTCAAAAGGATGTTGTGGACGCAATGATCCGTCAACCCCAAACAATTGAAACAATTCCTTTCAAACTTTACCATGTAGGGGAACCTGTATTTATGGTAGATTATAATCTTGGCAGAAGCGGATTTGCATATCTGGATAACGATTCCGCAAATTTTCATGGGAATACGAATGTTTTTACCAATTGGAATCAGGGATGGAGTTACCGGAACGACGGGGTTGATATTGAGGCATGTACAGATGCTGAAGCCAGCAACGGGTTTAATGTTGGTTGGACGGGAAACGGCGAATGGATGGAGTATACTGTAGTTGTTGATTCAACAGCAGCTTATACTTTAAGCATCCGGTCAGCATCGGGTTCCAGCGGTTCCAAAGTTCATTTTGAGAACGATGGTGTGGCAATTACTCCACAAATTACTCTGGCCGGAACTTCAGGATGGCAAAACTGGAAAACCACTGTGGTTAATGGAGTCATCCTAACAAAAGGGACTCATAAACTCCGGATTAGAATAGATCAGGGCGGTTCGAACCTGAATTATTTCAAATTATCCGATCCGGTTGCAGTGTCTGACATTCCGTTTAACTTTTTGTATGCTGAGTCGGCCGTTGACGGAAAGTCAATAATTTCCACTCTGAACAAACCGGTAACTTCTGAAGCTCCTGAAATAAGCTTAACCGGTTTTTCAGTTACAATTGCTAATATTCCGGTAGAAATAAGTGCCATCAGCATCCACGAAACCGATCCCCATAAAATAATATTGAGTGTACAGGAACCTTTATATTATGGTGGAATAATCAAATTATCTTATCAGGGAAGCGACATTTACAGCGAAACTCAGGTTCTGGAAATGTTCAGTAATGCACCAGTAACCAATATGTTACCTGTACGGTTTAACCTTCCCGCCAAAATTCAGTCTGAAGACTTCTCCTTTAACAATGGTTTGGTCAGTGAGAGTTGCGAAGATACCGGCGCAGGTCTGGATATGGGCTATGCAGCTCCCGGTGATTATCTCGATTATCGTGTAAATGTTCCTCAGACGAAATATTACACGTTTAATTTCCGTGTTGCAACCACCCGCGCTACCAGTCAGGTGGAGATTAGAGCCGGAGAAGGAAATACCTTCACAAGTGTTGGAACACTGACAATAACTTCCACAGGTGGATGGCAGACATGGAAAACAGTTCCTGTAACAGTTTATTTGCAACAGGGAAGGTATACTCTTCGCATGTTTGTAAAATCAGGAGAATTTAATACCAATTGGTTTCAGGTGGTAAGTGCTTCGGGGGTAGGAATGGATACGAAGAAAATGCCTGAGTTGCAAATCTATCCTAATCCTGCAAGTGATTATGTTGTTTTTGACTTACAGGAACTGGCCGGAGATGTTCAGGAAATATCAATTTATAATATTCAGGGAAAGCTCGTGCAATCAATTGCCTCAGGGGATGAACCCATTATCCGGAAAGAAACAGAAGGTATGGAAAAAGGTTTGTATTTTGTGGTTGTGAAGGGCAGAGATCGGATTTTCAACTATAAATTGATTATTCAATAGGAATTCGACTCAGGTGGTAAAGTCTTCCTGCATCGAATAAATTATTACAAACTATTATTTTGCGTTTTTTCATTGCGCCTTAGCGCCGTTGCGCTTAATGTGTGAAGAGTTAAGCGCAAAGGCGCCAGGGCGCGGAGGAATTCGCAAATTATTTTTTCATGTTTTTTTTATTACGCCTTAGCCCCTCTGCGTGAAATATTTTCCCGCACAGCGCAATGCCAGTTTCCGCATCCTTAAATGTTTAAGCCAAGCTAATAGGAATTTCTCAAACATAAACCCACTTTTTTTGTTTAAATTTCAAATCAAAAAATAATATTATGAAAGTAATACCCTTAACCGAAGTTCAAAAAGTCAAAGTTAATATGGAAGGCGCAAAAGACG
>CAYOLQ010000048.1:0-20027 GCA_964404825.1 uncultured Chitinophaga sp. | reverse complement strand
ATACCCTTAACCGAAGTTCAAAAAGTCAAAGTTAATATGGAAGGCGCAAAAGACGCATGGAAGCAGATCCCGCTTTCAAAAGAAGACGGAGCTCCTGTTTATGCCTACAGGGTCTTTACCGTTGAGCCCGGAGGATATACACCCTATCATCAGCATAATTACGAACACATGAATTTTATTATCGACGGAGAAGGTGAGCTTGTGAATGAGGCGGGTGATAAAAAATCACTTAAATCAGGTGATTTCGCAATGGTTCTTCCCAATGAGAAGCATCAGTACCGAAATACTTCACCTGACAAACCCTTTGTGATGATTTGTGGTGTGCCAAAGGAATTTGAATGAAAATCTGGTTTGTTTACGGATTCTTAATATTCACAACTTCTTGTACATGATTGTGTCTGATTCGAATAGTTATATTTCTGACCATTAATCCGGTTAAAAATTTTGAATATTTCCCATACTCTGATTTTAATTAGTCGGCCTCAGGCAGACATTGTGCATAGTGCTTAATTTGTTTTCTACATATATCTGATTTCTATCTGGATCATCTCCCGCAGGGACATAATATTGGCAGACAAATAAATCCGGAGTATGAAAAATTTGTTTTTGAACAGTGATGAATTAGCTTTTTGAAGCAAATTCATTTTCCTGATTCTTTTTTAAACAATTTTTTCTATATTGGCTCGTAATTTCTAAAACTACGAACCATGTTAACCATTAACTCTTACACCTGGGCAGTTGTGTTGTGCGTTGTAACAATGCTTTGCTGGGGATCCTGGGCCAACACCCAAAAGCTTGCTTCAAAAAAATGGGCATTTCAGTTGTTTTACTGGGATTATTCACTCGGTGTTCTTTTCCTGTCGCTTCTGCTTGCTTTTACTGCGGGAAGTACGGGTGAGGAGGGTAGGAGTTTTATTCCCGATTTATTACAGGCTGCTCCCAAATCGCTTACACTTGCTCTTCTTGGTGGTGTAGTATTTAATCTTTCGAATATTCTTTTAGTAGCGGCAATTGATATAGCCGGCATGGCTGTCGCATTTCCTATAGGTGTAGGACTTGCATTGGTTATAGGAGTTGTATCAAATTTTATTGCCACTCCGGTGGGAAATCCGGTTCTGTTGTTTTTGGGAGTTGCATTGGTAACAGGTGCGATGGTATTGTCAGCCCTGTCTTACCGCAAGAAATCGACAGGAGTAACCACCAAAACAAAAGGTATTGTGCTTTCGGTTCTGGCTGGCTTATTAATGGGTTTTTTCTACCGTTTTGTTGCTGCATCCATGTTTGCTGATTTTGCTGTTCCTGAGGCCGGAAAACTTACTCCGTATACTGCCTCAGTAGTTTTTTCAGCCGGACTGTTGCTTTCCAGTTTCCTGTGGAATACATTGGTTATGTACAGACCATTCTCAGGAGCTAAAGTCAGCTATGCAGATTATTTCAATCAGGGTGACCTTAAACTTCATCTTATAGGCATCCTTGGAGGTGCAATCTGGAGTCTTGGATTTACTCTGAATATTATCGCATCTGGTCAGGCTGGTTTTGCCATTTCATACGGACTCGGACAGGGCGCAACCCTGATTGCTGCTTTATGGGGAGTGTTTATCTGGAAAGAATTTAAAGGCGTCTCCGGTGTCAAAGGCCTTATTTCCCTGATGTTTCTTTTTTATCTGGCTGGATTGGTGATGATAATTATGTCAAGACTTTATTGAGCAGTGTAATACTCCATTGCTTTGGGCATATGTTTATTAAGATCCCTGATTCGGTTAGCAGGCTCCGGATGTGTTGATAAGAACTCAGGCATTCTTGTTTCGCCAAGAGCCTGCATTCTTTCCCAGAATACAGGTGCTGTACGTGGGTCATAACCGGCCATAGCCATGAAATATAAACCTAATTCGTCTGCCTCCGATTCGTGGGTTCTGCTGAAGGGAAGTTCCATTCCAACTTTGGAACCAACACCAAAAGCAAGCATCGCTAATTGCTGAGTGGTCTCTTTTTGAGTCTGCAGTGCCTCTGAAAGGGCAATTCCTCCCATCTGTACTGCCATCTGTTGTGACATACGTTCGTTCCCGTGCTGAGCAACTGCATGTGCAATTTCATGTCCCATCACTACCGCTATCCCGTTAGCATCTTTACATACAGGCATAATTCCTTCATAGAATGCTATTTGGCCTCCGGGCATACACCATGCGTTTAATTCATCAGAAACAAGAACATTGTATTGCCAGTCGTAACCGGCTATCATAGATTCCATGCCATTTTCCTTCATGTATTTCTCTACAGCTGCAGTCAGCCGAACGCCAACCTGTCGTACACTGTTTACATAATTCTGATTTTGTGAAAGTCTGTTATCTTTAAGAACCTGAGTGTAACTATCAGAACTTAAAGCGGTTATCTGAGCGGCTGGAATGGCAATAAACTGCTTTCTGCCTGTAAACGGAACAATTGCGCAGGAAGCAACAAAGAGCAATGCTGCAAAAATTGAGATTTTCATTTTTTTAGAAATTAGGGAATGAGAAGGAAAAACTAATTGTGGAGAATTTGTTGAAAATTAAAATAAAACACAAAGATATGGTATTGTTTTCTGATACAGTAGTATTCACTTAAATTAAAACCATTTATAAACGCGGAGTCCAATGAAAAAGGTAACGGCTCCAAAAACTCCCAGAATGGCTATACCGTCTAAAACATCTGCTATTCCGGCTCCTTCGTTAATTATTCCTCTTACTTCATCAGTAAATTTCGTTAGCGGAAGCACTTTTATAACATCCACTGCCCAGGGCGGAAAATTCTGATAGCTGAAGAAAATGCCTGAAAGAACCATCATAGGGGTGGTAATAAGTGAAATTAATCCGTTACCAACCTGAGTATTTGAAGTTCTGCTGGAGATCAGGATTGCCATGCCAAAGAAGGCTATGTTACCTGCAAGGAATATCAATATAAGTGCTGCAATACTTCCCTGGACAACCACCCCGAAAAAGTAATAGGCAAAAAGGAGTAAAACAACTGTATCGAAAATTGTAAGTATCAACCTTGAAGCCCAGTAGGCAGTCATAAAATCAGTTTTTCGCATAGGTGTGGCTACCATACGCCGGAGAAGTTTTTTCGACCGCTTTTCAATTAGTGAATAACATACTCCCCACATAATCGACATCATAATCCCAAGTGTCAATAGTCCGGGGATAAGAAAGTCAATATACCGCATTCCTAGTGTTTTCAGGGGTTTAATTGAACCGGTATCCTGACCAAGGTTTCCTTGTCTGAAAAAATTTGTAAGATGAATCTGGATTAATTCTCCCTCCGGATTCATCGGGTCGTAATGATAGCTTATCTTTCCCTCTTCCTCTGTGAGAATGCAGCTGATTACTCCTCTTTTCATCATTACTTCAGCCTTTTCCCAGCTGGTAATATGGAATGCATACCGGGTAAGTGCATTTTCGTTATCAAATTCTTTTTCAATCAGGGTGTCGGTTGGAGTATTTCCTCCGAAAAAAGTATTCCGGACAATCGATTCCTGTTGATTTGGTGAGGGGATAAGTGCTACACTGTGCAATATCTCCTTTTTCCCTGAGAAAGCGAGGCCGAGCCCAATTGCCATAAGTATGGGAAATCCAAATGACCAGAATACAGCTCCCGGTTCGCGAAGGAATTCTTTTAAATGGGAAATGGTGAGGATTAATAATGGATGTTTCAACATAAAATAGCTTTGTTATGCGTTTAAATGCCTGCCAGTCATGGAAATAAATAGATCATCAAGAGTAAGCGTCCTGCATTGCAAACCGGAAATTTCTGTTTTTGTCAGTTCGAGTTTTTTTAGGAGCAGGGGTAAGGTTTCAACAATTCTTTTTACTTCAAGTACGAATGCATTGTCCTTGCTGTTAAAGCGGGATTTCTGAACACCCGGAATTTCAGTAAAATCAAAAGGAGGTGGACCTGTAATACCAATTTCAATAATTTCGTGCTTGTCGCATGCCTGAAGGAGCTCATTCAGAGTACCTTTAGCCAGAATCTTGCCATGATCGATAATAATAATTCTGTCACACAAATACTCAGCTTCCTCCATATAGTGCGTTGTGAGTATCATTGCTGTATTTCTTTCGGTTTTCAGCGTAAGAAGGATTTCCCAAAGTTCCCTGCGTGCATTCGGATCAAGGCCGGTGGTTGGCTCATCAAGAATAAGCACTTCGGGGTAATTAATCAGTGCGATACCCAAAGCCAGCCTCTGTTTCTGACCCCCGGAAAGATTTTTTACATATGCTTTTCGTTTTTCATCGAGTCTGATCAGGTTGATAATCTCTTTAACCCTTGCCTCGCCTAGTTTATAAAAAGATGCGAAAAGCAAAAGGGTTTCTGTTACTGTAAGTTTTTCTATGAACCATGTCTCCTGCAAAGAAATACCCAAAATCCGGTTTAATTCAGCATGGTGATTCTTCCAGTGTTTTCCCTTAATAAATATTTCACCTTTATCCGGTTTCTGAATTCCCTCAATCATTTCTACCAGTGTTGTTTTCCCCGCACCGTTAGGACCAAGGTGAGCTACAAACTCACCCGGAAATAATTTAAGGTTGATACCCTTTACCGCCTGAACATCTTTAAATGATTTCACCAACGATTCGATTCGGATAATTGGCTCTGCCTGGCTGATTATGTGATTCATATTTATATTTATGTTATGTTTAGGGGGAAATCCCTCACTCATCCTGATCCCCTCAAATCCATTCCCGATGACAGCCTGTAACATTTTCCTGAGTAAAAAGTTAAGCTGAACCCGTTTTTTTTCCTACCTTTAATGACAAAAGTACTATAAAATCATGAAGATAAAATTCCTCGGAGCAGCTCGTGAAGTAACCGGAAGCAAGCACCTGATTGTTACAAAAGCAGGTAAAAAACTAATTCTCGATTGTGGAATGTATCAGGGTAAAGGCATGGAAACCGATTCCCTTAACAGAACACTTGGGTTTAATCCTCAGGAAATTGACCATATAATTCTAACCCATGCACATATCGACCATTCGGGCTTGATTCCATATGTTTATAAATTGGGTTTCAGGGGTTCTGTAATTTGTACCAATGCCACCCGGGATCTGTGTTCTATAATGCTGGCCGATTCAGGATACATTCAGGAACATGATACACATACTCACAATAAAAAGCGCGCCAGAAAAGGTCTGGAACCCCTGGATCCTATTTATACAAAACAGGATGCCATGCAAGCCATGGAATTGTTTATTGGTGTGCCTTACGACCGTAAATTCCATATTGATCAGAATATTAAAGTTAAGTTTACAAATACCGGTCACATGCTTGGAAGCGGTGTTGCCAATATTGAAATTATCGAGGAAGGTCGTAAGCTTACCATTGCCTATACAGGTGATATCGGCCGGCCGGTTAACCGCATTCTAGCAAACCCAAAACCTTTCCCCCAGGCTGATATTCTTATAACTGAAGCTACCTATGGCAACAGGCTTCATCTGGATGCAAATGAATCGGATGAAGCATTGTTAAATGTCGTTCGGGATACCTGCGTACGAAAAAGGGGAAAGTTAATAATCCCATCATTTGCTGTAGGAAGAACCCAGGAACTGGTTTATTCTCTCAACAATTTTTTTAATGAAGGGAAATTGCCGAAAATTGATATTTATGTGGATAGTCCGCTGGCTGTAAACGCTACCGATATTTTCCGCCTGCATCCTGAGTGTTTTAATGAAGATATTCTGGATGTTATGCAAACCGATCCGGATCCATTTGGATTTAACAGTCTTTTCTATATCAAGGCAACGGAGGATTCAAAGAGACTGAACAAAATTAATAAGCCATGCGTAATAATTTCAGCTTCAGGTATGATGGAAGCAGGCCGGATTAAGCATCATCTCGCAAATAGCATATCGGATCCCGCTAATACAGTTCTGGTAGTTGGGTACTGCTCTCCCAGAACCCTTGGTGCACGGATTCTGAGAGGGGAGAAAGAAGTGTCGATACACGGAATAGTTTACCCGGTTAATGCAGATATTAAACGACTCGAATCTTTTAGTGGTCACGGGGATTATAAGGAAATGATCCAGTTTCTGGATTGTCAGGATAAATCGAAACTTTCCAAAGTATTCCTTGTGCATGGAGAATATGAATCACAACTGGGTTATCAGAAACACCTCGAAGAAGCAGGATATAAATCTATAGGAATTCCTGTAGTAGGCGAAGAATTTGGTTTCTGATTCACGATTCAGTTTCTGTATTATATCTGGAGTAATTGAACAATGTTTTCCCGGGAAGCTAAGTGGCTTAAATTCTATTTTATATTGAATAGCCATGGCTTTTTTATAAATATTTTGTACTTTCATCGCATAATTAATTCAATTAAACTACATAAAAATGCAATTAAAAAATTACGTATCTGTATCAATAGCTGTGCTAATGATTATGACAATTTCTTCATGTTCCAAACCAGCAGTTGAAAAAAATATCGGACTTCAACTCTATTCAGTTCGCGATGCAATGAAAGCAGATGTTCCAACCACTGTAATGGCAGTTGGTGAAATGGGTTATAAATTTGTAGAAGCTGCCGGTTACGGCGACGGAAAATTCTACGGTATGGCTCCGGCTGATTTTAAAGCTCTCGTTGAGAAAAGCGGAATGCAGTTTCTGGGTTCCCATGCAGGACAAGGTCTTCCCGACTCTGCAAGCTGGGACGCAACAATGATTTGGTGGGACAATGCCATCGCTGCTCATAAAGAAGCCGGTGTTAAATGGATCGTTCAGCCATGGATGGGAACAGAAGGATACACAAGCCTCGATGGTCTCAAAAAATATTGCGATTATTTCAACGCAGTTGGTGAAAAATGTAATGCTGCCGGTATTAACTTTGGCTATCACAACCACGATAAGGAATTCAGTAAAATCGACAGTACGGTAATTTACGAATTTATGCTGGAGAATACCGATCCCGCTAAAGTAATGTTTCAGCTTGACCTTTACTGGATAACAATTGGCGGAGGTGACCCAATCGCATACTTCGATAAGTATCCCGGTCGTTTCCAGTTGTATCATGTTAAGGACGAAAAAGAACTGGGCGGAGCAGAAACAATGATGAACTTCGAACCATTTTTTGCTGCTGCAGACAAGGCAGGTATGAAAAATTATATTGTTGAAGTAGAGCGTTATTCTTTCGACCCGCTTATTAGTGCTCAGAAAAGTATTGAATTTCTCAATACCGCTGCTTATATAACAAAATAAGTTAAATGACTGGTTGAACAGATGAATTTTCTGTTTAGCTATCCTAAAAATTTTGAGCGACAAAATCACTGATATTCAGTGATTTTGTCGCTTTTTTAATATTACTATTTTCCAGACAGATATGCCAGAGAATTCTTAATAAGGTCCTGATAACTTTCATTAACATAGGCTTGCTTATCATGCCCCCCCATCAGATAAACTACCTTTGAATTATTGTATTGGTTTGTCCAGGCAAAATTTTCCGCACAATCGGGATGATTGGTTTTTAATATGGGGATAATTCCTTCGTAAAGCCTGACATTGCTGTAGCCCTCGTCATGGATTGTAAAATCATTCATTCCTTTGGTTATGAAATGCGCAGTATCCTGAATATGAATCTGAATATCAATATCATGCCTGTACCTGCCGTCGTTTATTGTGTCGGGGGGATTTGATTTCGGATATTTTCCTCCCCTGATCTTTGAAAAATCTTCCCAGCTGAGGTATGAAACCAGAGAATGATGGAGAAAAAGAAACCCTTTTCCCTGTTTTGTCAGTTCAAGGTATGCTTCCTTTTCTGCTTCGCTAATCTGTTGCCAGTAATCATAAAAAACAAGAACATCATACTTTTCAGCCTTCCCGCTGCCGATAAACAAATTTGCAGCAGGTTGCGAAAGCGTGTCAATCTGGTATTCATCAAAACTTTCAAAAAGAGTGAAGAATTCGCTGGTATCGTAGCTGTGTCCTCCGGTAATCAGCAGAACTCTGGGTTTCTGATTTATACCGGTACCGCAGGAAACAATGAAAATCAGGATAATTATCCACCCGGCCAGATGCAGAATTCGATTTTTTAAAATATCTTGCATATGTGTAATTTTTAAAATTGTTTGAAATTAACTAATGTGAAAATAAGTATTTTAGAGTTAATTTCGGAAACTTTGGGTTAAGATTATCTTTTAAGAAACTTTATTTGAAATCGGATGTTAGCATTAATCCATACTAAAAAAGATAGTATAAAAATAAATAAAACCTTTTCTATGAAAACCATTATTCTTTTTTTACTTGCTGTTGGGATTTTTACTTTTTCCTGTACAAATAATCCAGGCTCAAAAAACACAGCTGAGAATGCGTCTAAAGTCTTTGAATTAAAAGAGATCTGGAAAACCGACACTGTTCTTAAAACTCCCGAGTCGGTTCTTTACGATGAAACCCGCGATGTTCTCTATGTTTCAAATATCAATTCCAATCCTGCTGAAAAAGACCTGAATGGTTTTATTTCACTATTGAGCAGTGATGGGAAAGTTACAAGTCTGGAGTGGGTAACCGGACTAAGTGCTCCAAAAGGTATGGGTGTTTTTAGTAATCTTCTCTACGTCGCCGACATTACTGATCTGGTAATAATCGATATTGATGAAGCTAAAATCATTCAGAAAATACCAGTTGACAGCTCTGTTTTCCTTAACGACATAACTGTAGATGCATCAGGCAAAGTATATATCAGCGATTCGCGCACCGGAAAAATTCACATATTTGAGAACGGACAGGTTAGCGAATGGATTTCCGGTCTTTCTAATCCAAACGGATTATATGCTGAGGAGTCCAGAATTCTACTTGCTACTTCTTCGTTTAATTCGGTTGACCCGGCCACCGGAACCGTTACCATGCTTGCTGATAGCATAGGCCATGGCGATGGTATTGAATTTACCGGTATGGCTGGTTATTATATGGTTTCCGACTGGACAGGTGAAGTATTCCTGATTTATCCTGACAATTCAAAAACATCAGTTCTACAGACACGTGATCAGAAAAAAAACACTGCCGATATTGGATTTATTCAGGAAACGAAAGTCTTACTTGTTCCCACATTTTTCGGGAATCAGGTTGTGGCTTATGAATTGGTTGAAAAGGAATAATTTAAATCGATGAAAAACATCAGACGGGGTCTCAGTTTTTTCATATTCATTTTTCTTGTCAGCCTTTCTTCTGCCGGCCAGAAAATTGAGGTATTGAGTTTCAATATCCGGTATGCTTCATATGATAATCCCCCACAGAACTGGGACCAGCGCAAGGATGGCGTTATCTCTGTAATGAGAGGCTATGATTTCATTGGTTTGCAGGAGGTGGTCCCGGTACAGATGAATGAAATTGGGAAAAGCCTCGAAAATGAATATTTGTATTTTTTCCGGACCCGGGAAGCCGATCCAAAAGCAGGCGAGGGGTGTCCGGTTTTATACAACAAAGCCCGCTGGGAGGAAATCCGAAACGGAACATTCTGGTTATCGGAAACACCCCTGACAGAAGGCTCGAATACCTGGGGAGCTGCTTTTAACCGGATAGTTACATTTGGTTTTTTCAGGGATCGGATTTCGGGGGATTCCGTACTGGTGATAAATACGCACTTCGACCACATTTCGCAATCTGCACGTGAAAACAGTATCTCACTTATTCTGGATAGATTTCAGGAAAGTTTTAAAATAATGCCCGTTGTTTTTATGGGTGACTTGAATGTTACTCCGGAGAACCCTGTTTATAAAGCAATAATGAAAAGAGGTCTCCTTACAGATACATATAATAAAAAACATCCAAAGGAATCGGTTAAGGGAGCTACTTTTCACGGATGGAAATCAGATCCCCCAACAGAAAGGATCGACTATATATTTGCATCACGGTTTTTAAAAGTCAAATGCAGCCGGGTAATACATGATAAGTTTCACGGTTATTATCCATCCGATCATTTTCCGGTGAATTCAAAGCTGAAATTGTAAAGTATTACATTTCGTTCTTTACCGGATAGGTTTTTTCTCTCTCTTCTCCTGTTTTAATCCATTTTGGAATAATCTCCTCAATGAATGTTTTTTTATCGCTGTTTAGCTTTTTCATATCCAGACCAATAAATTCCTGAGCTTTGGCTTTGGTGGTGATATCGGGATATGGCACTTCTTCCATAAAATCGTATCCGGCCAAAATTCTTGCAAGCCTGATTCTTGATTCCTGAACACGGGTAATGCCGTTGGCAATAATGCGTGAAACTTCTACAGGAGAATGAATTGATGCTCCATGGCTTGCTGCGGCATAATCCCATCTCCACTGAGCCTGACGGATTAACTGAAGAACTTCATTCATCTGATCTTCAGATGCTCCTAAATCCCAGGCTTTTTTAGCTTCAAGATGTGCTCTGACAAGCTGTTCTTCCAATGCGTTCCTGTTTTCTATAATTTTATCTTGTCTGCTGTAAACATCTGCAAGCAGGCGGGCAGTTTCTTCGCGGTGACAGACCTGACATGATGCGGAAATATTATTCAGAGGGCTCTGGATATGATGGTTGGTAAATTTCTGACCTCCCTCGCTGATATATGGCATATGGCAATCAGCACATGATACACCCCTTGATGCATGCACACCTGTCAGATAAATTTCATAATCAGGATGTTGTGCCTTAAGCATAGGTGCTTTACTTAGTGAATGAGTCCAATCGGTAAAGCCAATTTCATCATAATACTGCTCTGCTGCTTCCATTGTCATTCCTCCATCCCATGGGAATTTTAAATAGGCAACACCATCGATCATTTTCTTATTGAAGTAGTATTCAACATGGCATTGCGCGCAAACCAATGAGCGCATTTCCTGATGACTGACTTTGGTAATATCGAGACCCATATTTTCATATGCTTCCAGCAAGGCCGGCCGGCTGATCCTCAGGTTCATTGTATTGGCATCATGGCAATCAGCACACCCAATACCGTTCATGATCTCAGGTCCCTTTGAATCCCAGCTTCCACGGTAAAAATCGGCAGCTCCGGTTTTTGCCATTATTCTGGGTACATCCGGACTCTTGCATGCCCAGCAGGTATTGGGTTGAGGACTTTCCTGTCCTTCCATTGGAGAACCTGTACGAAGTGTATTACGGATATCATCAACAGCATAGTAATGCCCGCGGCCTTGTTTATAGTCCTTTGAAAAAGAATATCCTGCCCATAAAACCACCAGTCTTGGGTCCTCTTCAAGCATATCTCTCACAGCCCCTCCGTTATACTTACTGATAAAGCTTGTATCAGATGTTTTCTGATAAGTCTGATATTCACGGGGAAAATTCTGGCCCCAGATTTTATTTCTGGGTTCGAGAGGATCATATGTAAGCTTTGGTGTATATGCAAATAAAGCCTCTGTTCGTCTTTCGGTTATCGATGAAGCCAATAGCCCCAGTAGAAATACCAGTCCCATGGTAAATATGAAGAGTAACCATCCCATCCAGGGTTTTTTTCTGATGTTTTCGCTCAGTGGTTTCATATATCGGATTTTAAGTTTATTTAGTTTTGTTTATTTTCATCCAGGTTGGAACGGGACTTTCAGGCAAAGGCACTCTCGCATTTGGGGAGCTTGATAAACTGTTAACTCTGCCATGGGGAGTTTCTCTGTGACACTCCCAACACTTCCGATCCAAACGATAATGATTAAAATCTTCTGAGTATCCGGCAATTTTGGCATCATACAAAAGATGCATATGACAACGAATGCAGTTTTTATGCACAACCTCCTTGCCCGCATCTTTAATAAAAATTACCTGAGGTTCAGCACGCAGAGTAAAAATTGTTGCATGCCGCATTCCATCCTTTGCCTTGAAGAAATACTTGTTAAAGACATTGTTATGAGGAACATGGCAGTCGTTGCAGTTGGTTACATTCTTGTGAGAGCTGTGACTCCAGGTGGCGTATTGGGGAGTCATAATATGGCAATTTACGCAAGTTTTAGGATCATCTGAAAGATAGGATGGAGCATTTGAAATATAAACCAGATACATGAAAAGTCCGGTCAGGATAGCCATTGCAACAATAACTGGTACAAGCCATTTTTCCGGCGGAACAAAATTCTTAATGAACTTTTTTGCTGGCATTTCAAAAGAATAAATGTAAAAATATATTATTTGACCGACAATATGAACTATTAAGTACTATAATTCCTGAATGTATGTTTTAGAAATAAGTTTTAGTGTTCATCATGTTTAAAAAAGGTAGGGGATAAACATTTTACTGTTTTTCATATAACGTATATACTCCTCCCCAAAGAAAGCAATACACTCTTTCTCATCGAATTTGGAGGTGATAAAAAGGAAAAATGAGGAAACGGCTGCAATAGCTATATTTACCGGAGCAGGTTGTTTTAGACAAATCCCCCAGCAAAGAAAAATAAGTGAGCCATACAAGGGATGTCTGATATATCTGAATATCCCTGTTACGATAAGTCCGGTTGTTTTCTCAAATTGAAAAAGAGTTTTATCATCTCTTTCAGGAGATTGCTTCCCAAGTTTTAGCATCAGGAAAACTCCGGCAATTGCAAGGTACATGGAAATCAGTAAAAAAGTCCAGGAAAGGATTTGTGTAAAGGAAAACGGTTCTTTAAACCAAAAAAGGTAATTCACTGAAAACAACCATATGATACCTTCCCAGCCAAAAAAACGATAGAATCCATGGCTTTTAACTGAAAACAATGATCTCCACGAATAGTAAAGAGAAGGAATGCTCAGGAGGATGAATACCAGAATCTGTTTCATTTTTTGCCTGATTTATACAAAAGAACTTCAGTTTTTTCGATGGAAACCATCAGACCCTTTTTTACTCTCTCAAGGCTTGGTTTAATCAAGGAGAAAAATGCGTCAATTTTTTGTCTTTCGTCAACAATTTCAACAATAATCGGCAGCTTTTCCGAAACAGTCCAGAATCGGGTTGACGTTACAGCCGAACTAGCCCCAAATCCCATGACACCTTTAATAACTGTTGCTCCGGCCATCTTATTATTTTTCGCCATAAATACAAGGGATTCGTAGAGAGGAGCTTTATCAAGAATATCCGTCGAACTAAGATAAATCCTCATAATGCAGGAATCAGATTTTGTATCCATAATCAGATGAGTTTGGTGAGTGCATTCCCGATAAATGTAGCTGCAAGTCCCAGAAATACACTGAGACCCGTATAGAGAAGAAAATAAACAAATGCTCCGTCCCTAAGTAAAGTCAGATTCTCGCTCGCAAAACTTGAGAATGTTGTAAATCCGCCACAAAATCCCACAGTAAGAAATATTCGCCATTCCTCATTCATAAGAGCACCTCTTTCCGACATTCCATAAAATACACCTATCAGAAAACAACCTGTAATGTTAACTGTCATGGTGCCAAAAGGAAACGAAGAAAGAAAATTTTCAGTTATGTACCGGGATCCCAGAAAACGTGCAACACTGCCAATAAATCCGCCCGCTCCAACCAGAAGAATAAGTTTGAACATGCTTTTATACGTTTATTCAATCCTTAAAAGTACTAAAAAGGATTTTAATTGCTACCGTCAGGTTTTTAACTTTTGGGTTAAGAATCTTAAAAGTAAATTCAAAGTTTAAAATTCTGAATTCTAAATTCTAAATTCTAAATTCAATATTCTACCTTGCACCTCAGAAATATCATATTAGGCAATGAATCACACGGAATACATTAAACTTCTTACGCCAGCGGCATGGGATGATTATGAGCTTATTGACACAGGTGACTTTGAAAAGCTGGAAAGGTATGGAAAATTTATTCTTTCACGGCCTGAACCTCAGGCGGTATGGGCAAAAGCTCTTTCAGATGCTGAATGGGAGAAAATGGCGCATGCAGTGTACACACGAAGAAAAGGACCCTCTTCGTTTCAATCGGATGATGAAAAAGGGGAGTGGAAGATAAAATCGGGTATGCAGGAACAATGGCAAATTGAGTATACAGGCTTAAAGCCTGCATTGCAATTCAGACTTGGTTTAACCTCATTTAAACACATAGGCATTTTTCCTGAGCAAGCTGCTAATTGGGACTATATTTATAAGTCGGTTCAGGATCTGGCGATTCCCCAACCTCAGGTTTTGAACCTTTTTGCTTATACCGGAGGAGCTTCCATGGCAGCAAGTGCAGCAGGTGCCAGAGTAACTCATGTTGATTCGGTAAAGCAGGTGATTAACTGGACAGCTGAAAATGCAAAATTAAGCAGTCTGGGAAATATCCGCTGGATTATTGATGATGCTTCTAAATTTGTACAAAGAGAACGAAGGAGGGGAAGTATCTATCAGGGGATCATATTGGATCCTCCGGCATATGGAAGAGGCCCTGATGGTGAAAAATGGATACTTGAGGAACATATCCGCGAAATGATTGAGAATTGTATTGTATTATTGGACAAGCAAAACGGATTTTTTCTCTTGAATCTTTATTCGGTGGGTTTTTCTGCTCTTATTGCGGAAAGCCTTATACAATCGGTATCGGAGAATATTGAAAGTCCTGAAGCCGGAGAATTATACTTAACCGACAGGGCCGGGAGAAGGCTTCCGGAGGGAGTTTTTTACCGGTTTAGAACAAGTCGTAAACAGAATTAAAGCCCCTTTTCTCAATAATTTCACCTTCTTTATCGGTAAAATAGATCTGCCGATTCATTTCCTTATCACGGGTAACAAATTCGAACATAACACCATCCGGTTTTTCGATTCGGATTGAGCTCATTATTTCACCGCATTTTTCAATTTTGCTGATAATCCCTTTCCCAATTTCTTCCGGACTTTGATTTATGCGGGTATCTATCCATTCTGAGGATTTGCTGAACCGGCAAATAATTTCTTTCCCGTGGTATACAAAAATGGACTCAAAATAGTTCCCTTCGAGATGCCATTCTACCGAGGTGGCCTCCATAAACATTTGATTAAATGCAGCCTGCACTTTTTCAGGGGGAGTACTGTTGCTTCCTGTTAATATGGTTTTAAATAAATTTTTCACAAGGGAGAAAATTTTTATTAAGACGCTTTCGGCCTAAAAGGTCACTTTTTCATTCATTAGGGTACATACTTTTATACAGATACATTACCCTGGCCTTTGCACGCTTAATTCTCATTTTTGCAGCACTCTCAGAGATCCGGAAGGTTGACATAATTAATTTCAAAGGAATATTATCCTGATATTTCATCAGAAGAAGAGCCTTTTCTTCAGGGTGAATCAGCTCCATTATTTTCATCAGACGTTCGTATCGGATTCCCGCAAGGTCAGTCTCGTAAATTTCATCGATTAATTCCGGGAGATCGTGACTGCGGTTCCACTCCGGATAATTTAATTTTTTCCTGTGCCTCAGGTACTCGATGCAGTGATTGTAGGTAATCGCATAGAGCCAGGAAGAAAATGATGCCATTCCTTTGTACCCGGATAATTTCTCGTAAACTTTTGAAAAAATTTCCTGTTCAACCTCCAGAGCTAAATTGCGGTCTTTCAGAATAGAATAGCATTTATCAAGAACTTTTCTGTTGTAACGGGAATATAGAATTTCAAACTGATCTTTCTTCCCTTGCAGAATATTCCTGATAACATCTTCGTCGCTTAGCTTTATTTCAGGTGTTGCCCGCATCCGATGCTACTTTCTTTCAAATGTAATAAGATAAAATGATTTTTATGAGATTTTTTTTAGCATAGGAAAATTAGTTTTTCTGAATCCTGATAAGCACAAAAGGGGCTATTCTTCATTTTTATGATTGCAGAATGGAATTTTTAAATTTCTATAACCCTTATAATCACTGATAAAACAAAATGTTATCAAGACATGTTTTTAGTTTTTTATCCGTTTGTATGAAAATTATACTTTTATACTGTATTTTTGCATTGGAATTTTATTTCAGCTATTAGCGAAAAAAAAATCAAAAAATTTGTGACCTTTTGAATTTCCTTCGTCTTAATAGCGCAAATTTAAACTTAAAGACTTAACCAGGAGGTTATAACAATGAAAAACAAAATTTTATTCTCAGTTCTTACTTTAGGACTTTTAGTAGTTCTCGCTACAGGTTGTCAGAAAGCACCTCAGGTGCAAATGGATCTCGCTAAAGCAGCTGTTGATTCAGCTAAAAGCGTAGAAGCCGACACTTACATTCCTGCAGAATTTAATGCAATTCAGGATTCTTTGAACATGGTAATGACAAACATCGAAACCATCAATTCACAGTCATTCTGGAAACGTAATTACAAACCATCTATTGCTCAGTTAGATGCTATCGTTGTTGCTTCAAACAACGCAGTTACTAACGCTGTTGCAAAGAAGGCTGAAGTTAAAGCTAAAGTTGAAACAGCTCTTACCGAAGTTGCTGCTCTCTTAGCTGAAGACAAAGCTCTTCTTTTAAAAGCGCCCAAAGGTAAAGAAGGTAAAGCTGCCTTGGAAGCAATTCAGCAGGACCTTACTGTAATCGAAGCATCGATTGCTGAAGCTCAGGCTCTTTACAACGAAGGCAAATTCATGGCTGCTAATGACAAACTCACAGCTGCAAGTGAAAAAGCTAATTCCATTAAAGTGGAATTAACTGAAGCTATTGCCAAATACAAAAGCAGAAGGTAAAATTCTGGTGAGATTTTAATCCATCAGTAAAAAAATTGAACCTAAAAAGACCTCCGAGTTTCGGAGGTCTTTTTTAATACACGAAGGATCTGATGCGAAAGATTGTATTAATTATACTTATTCTGATTATTGCTATAGGTGCTGCCTTATACCTGACAGGTTCTATTTATGAGCCTAAAGGACCTGCTGAGCTTGCAGACACAATGGAGAAATCAATTGCTTTTGCTCGCAGACAGGGAGCTTCAAAATATGCTGCCGGTGTTTTTACCGAATGCATTTCCCTTCACAAAAAAACAATGAAGGAATGGAGAGCTCAGAATGAATTGTGGATAATCCGGCGCGATTATACCCAACTTACAAAACTGATTAAACAGACTACCGAAAAGGCCGTGACAGCTGGGAAATCGGCAATAGAGAAATCGGGCTCGATGAAACAGTTTATTAAGGATACTCAGGCACGCCTTCTTGAAAGAGATATTTATTTTACTGAGAAATTCCGTGTTCTTCCTCTGGAAACAGAAATTCTGAAAGATCATTCGGAGGCACATTTACTCCTCAAAGAGGCTATTGAAGCTTCTACCCGGGGTGACCTCAATTCAGCCTATCTTAAACTAAGCATCGCTTTTGAAGACTTCTCAGAATTGGAGGAGACTGTCAGAAAAAAACTAAATGATTATTTTGAATCGTATGCTACCTGGGAAAAATGGTATAATCAAACGATTGAGAAATCAAGACAATCAAAATCTTATGCAATTATAGTTGATAAAATGGCGCACCAGTGTCTGCTTATAAAGGATGGCAGGATTATTGATAAATTTGATGCGGAATTGTCTTTGAACTGGATAGGTCATAAACAACAACAGGGCGATAAAGCAACTCCTGAAGGTATTTATAAGATTACTAAAAAGGTAAATCACAAGGAAACAAAATATTATAAAGCATTGCTTCTGAATTATCCAAATGATAATGATAAAGCCAGATTCGAAAGAAATGTACAAAAGGGTCTGATATCCCCAAATGCAGATATTGGCGGACTGATTGAAATTCATGGTGATGGTGGCAAAGGAAAAGACTGGACAGAAGGGTGCGTAGCTTTGACAAATAAAGATATAGACAGGTTATATGCAATGGTAAATACCGGTACACCTGTTACTATTGTGGGTTCATTAACCCCTTTACAAGAATTGTTTAATTAAAATGGAGACTTTTTCTGAATTTAAAATATGGATGCTGGGTCTGCTGGGTCTTCTGAAAATTGAAGAAACTCAGGGGGATACTCTTATTACGGAAGTAAAAAAACCTGCTTACCTTCCTGCTCTGGTTTATATTTCTGTACCTGTATTTTTTTATCTACTCTGGATAGTAATGTTTTCTCTTATGCCTTTTCTGCAGGAATCATTGATTAAATTTAAACCCACGCTTTCATATCCTGAATTTGTTACCGAAGCCAACCCTGGGCCTGCTGAATTACTATTTCTTCAGGAAAACAGAGTAAAGAAACTGGACAAAATCTACGCAAAGTTTTCTAACCGTCAGTCATATTTGGTAGTTAATACCAGTGATAATACATTTACTCTTTTCAACAATGGCAAATTAGTTCGGGAAGGATTATGCTCAACAGGAAGTTTTGTGCTTCTCGATGCCGGTGATGAGAAAAAGTGGATGTTCGAAACTCCAAAAGGTATGATGCGTATTCAGGGAAAAACAGAATCCCCGGTCTGGAGAAAACCCGATTGAGGAAGGATTGCCGGTACCCAAACATGCAAACAGCTTTGATGCGTATTCAGGGAAAAACAGAATCCCCGGTCTGGAGAAAACCCGATTGGGCTTTTATCGAGGAAGGATTGCCGGTACCCAAACATGCAAACAGCTTTGAAAGATATGAATACGGTGTTCTTGGTGATTATGCCCTTAGCATTGGTAATGGTTACCTTATTCATGGAACATTATACCAGCGTTTGCTGGGAATGCCTGTCACACACGGTTGTGTGAGATTAGGTGATGCCGATCTTGAACAGGTTTTTCGTACGTTGAGAGTGGGGTCAAAAGTTTATATTTTTTAACCAAACCTCATTAATTCTTACCATTTATTCAACAAATCATGCAGGAAACAAGAAGAGACCTGATATGGATTAAGAGAATCAGCCTGATGGCAGCCATTGGTCTTTTGTCCTATTTTTTGATAATGACCATTATTATTCCAGTTGCCCGCTTTGAGATTGAGACACCTGCCGAAAACCCCGGAGATTATAAATTCTTTCGCCCCGACCTTAACTGGCAACTTACTGTTGAAGATTCCCTAAAAGAAAGAGCAATTGAACTGAAAGCTGCTGAGGCATATTTGTTGGCAAGGCTTGAGATGACCGACTCAGACAGTATTTCAATGGCAATAAGTCTTATTGATAGCAGCATAGCACTTGTTATGCAGGGTGTAACCATTTACACAGGCAAAATTCAGTCATACAAAATAAGCAATGCCTTTACAGAGGCCGATCCTTTTGTGCTGGCGCATTGGCTTTCACGACCATTTGTTGTTGATACCCATTATGCTTCCATTCCAAAGGTTCCTGTTTTATATAAAAAAGCTCCTAAAGATACTATCGAGGCAATGAGTCAGATGGAGCTGGATCCGCTCAAAGATGATCTTGATCCGGTTCATTTTTCACTTAAACTGGATAGGAATTTAATACTGGATTTTCATCAGGCTGAAATTCCTGAAAAGGAATTTGCTCATAAGCTAAAGGCTTTCAAAAAGCAAATGCGCAGATTAGAAAGAAGAAATACCATTTCTCATTTGCTAAACTTTACACCTGTTGAATTTGTTCCCGGTATACAGATTGTACTTGATAAAAAGGCCGCAAGAGTTATTTACAGGGCGATTCCCCAAAGTTCGCTGGTGGCATTGCAACTACCTGTAAATTAACACAAGCCTCATTTTCAATATGTAAAAAGTTTAACATCTTAATATGAAAGAGTCATTCAAATCAGCGATTAAAGATCCTTTTATTCAGGATATGATCAAAGTGGCGACTGTAGTGGTAGCTTTCCTTCTTGCAGCAGTAGGGTTCAAAATGCTGAAACATTATTTTAAGAAATAGAACTCCTTTGTCTTACTGCTTCGAAAACCAAAATAGCTGCTGAAACTGAGACATTTAATGAATCGGCTATTCCGGCCATTGGTATCTTTACTATCCGGTCTGCCGAAGTCCTCCATATTTCACTCAGCCCATCAGCTTCTGCACCCATTACTAAAGCAGATCCACCTGTATAATTTTCGTTCTGATATAAAACAGAGTTTTGTAACGCAGCTGCAAAAATTTTAATTCTTTTTTCTTTCAGAAACCGGATGGCATCATTTGATTCGCAGCAAACAACCTGGTTTGAAAACAAACAGCCAAGACTTGACCGCACAACATTTGGATTATATAAATCGGTCTGGGGATCGCAAAT
>CAYOLQ010000047.1:23648-25619 GCA_964404825.1 uncultured Chitinophaga sp. | reverse complement strand
TTCATGGCAAACCTCTGCTGACCGAGAACATTAGGCTCACTGAACCCTCGTAGTACATACTTGTCATTTATACTAATCCTTTCATCATCAAAGCGTTTCACACCTTTTGTAAAATCAAAATTTATAAACTGCCGGTACTTGAATCCACCGAAGATGAAAAGGTTTGAAAAAAACTTTATCTGAAGTTGAAACATAGCTTGTTCAAAATTTCCCGTATTTGTTATAAATCCTCCTTCCTGCACCTTGAAGTACAGGTACCCCAGACTCGTAATATAATCACCTCTGGCATAGCTAAGAGAAGTATAGGTTCTGTTTTCAAACTCTCCAAACTCAGGGCCAATCGTAAAGTTCAGCAACGACCCTATCGGAATATCTTCGGTACGGCCATAACTGTATATTAAGTTACTCTGATAGAAACTCTGGGAAGAAAGAGCAAATGTATTGAGCCATACAATCTTGTCCTGAAAAATATAATACTGGTTCAGGCTTGTTTCCGGGCGGTCGAAGTAATTCTCTTTATAAATGCGGGTTGCAAGTATAAGGTTTTTCCTGTTAATGTAGATTCCGGCTCTTTTATTGAGTTTAATTGCTCTCCCAATCCATATATCAGTTATATTACTGCTAATTCTGTTTTGAAAATAACCAGAATCAGGACTCCAGATATTTTTTAAAGAGCTCTGATGAAAAGCTGAAGCTCCGCCGGCATATTTTGTATTTGGAGTGTAAAATTTCCGACTGAAGTTTAGTCCATATGCCTCATTATCAAAAACATTTGAATACTGGAACCGTCCATCTATAAAGGATCCAAAAATATTCCGGTTGTTATAAATAGCTTCATAACCCCATGTGCTCGATTTTTCCGGATTCCAGTGTATGTTATTCTGGATTTCATTCCCTGTACCAAAAATATTACGGTCGAAGAGCTCAAGCCGACCGGCATTAATTTCACTAAGTTCAACGTAAAAGGCCTTTGACCACTGATCCTTAACGACAATAATTATATCTGCAAAGCCTTCCTGTAAAGGGACAGGTTCAACAATAATTTTAGCATCTTCTATATAACTCAGGTCCCTGTAGATACGCACATTATCCGCAAGAATACGTGGGTCTACAATTTCACCCTCTTTAATAAGCAGAAGCCTTTCGAGGATGCGGGTGTTTGTTTTTATATGGACGGAGTTTCCTCTTTTTGCCAACCAGGAATCTTCCCGGGTAGTTGTGTCAAGAATTGATGCGCCGAAAACATCCACCTTAACAAACCGGATGTTCCGTATAATGAGGCCTTCGTATTGAAGAAACTCAAGTTCACCGCGTAAAGTCGGGAGGGTATCCGTTATTACCTTCTGAGGAGGAAGGATTACCGTGTTTTGTAACTTATTTATCCATTTTTGTTTGGATGAATTGAAACGAATAGTGTCAAAAAGACTTCTGTAAACTTGATTCGGAGATGAAGATTGTTTAACGGAATTCTGTAATTCAATGCTATCTGCAATCACATCTGCCTGTGAGTATAAATGCTGAAATCCCCCGGAAAAAAGGAAAAATGCAAATAATATATTCCTGATCTGATCTCTCAAAATTGTTAATCGTTAATTTTTTTTCGGGGGATAAGTTCGTTCCGCACAATACCTGTTTTGAAATTTCAAATTTACACTACAAATCATCGAAAACAAAACCGATATGCTTTCGGATACTTGTTTTGGAATCCTTAATGCTATTTTTTACCGTGAATATTTCAATTGCTTCAGATTTACCTGCAACTTTATTATTGTTTTTTTGTTATTTTAACTCACTTTCAGAAATCAATTTATTTTAATTCATATGCGTCAACCAATTGTTTTTATACTAATTCTTTCTGTTTTCATCATTCTTACCGATTTGTATACTTTCAGAGGGCTCTCAGTTCTTTCTCAGGGTTTCGCTGTCCGGCAGAAATTATATCTCAGTCTTATATTCTGGTTTATAACTGTT
>CAYOLQ010000047.1:0-23638 GCA_964404825.1 uncultured Chitinophaga sp. | reverse complement strand
AACTGTTTTGGGTCTCATATGGCTGGTATGGCTTTCCTTATCCTTCAAGAGTTTTACCTACGAAGAAACCTACAGAAATATTGCCATCTTTTTTGGTTTTTTTGTACTTTTTTACGTGCCGAAATTGTTTTTCAATGTTTTTCAGCTCTTTAATGATATTACCGTTGTATTGGCAAAAGGTATTTCTCTATTATTTCCTGCAAGTGAAAGTATTTCTTCCGGAGCTCAAAAAATCAGTCGTTCAGAATTTTTACTTCAGGTAGGATTGATAATTGCCGCTATACCATTTTTTTCAATAATCTGGGGAATTTGGAAGGGTCGTTACAATTTCAAAGTGACCAGATTAAGTCTTAGTTTTCCGAACCTGCCTGAAGCGTTTAATGGCATCAGGATTCTGCAGATTAGTGATTTTCATATAGGTAGTTTTGCCGGTAATCCTGAAATGGTTGAAAAAGCAATTGAACTGATAAACAAACAGAATGCCGATTATATTCTATTTACAGGAGATTTGGTAAACAACATTGCTGCGGAAGTTGAAACTTTTGTTCCACTTCTAAAAAAGTTAAAGGCCCGGCATGGTATGTATTCAATTCTTGGTAATCATGATTATGGAGAATATTACAAATGGGATTCAAAGGATCAGCTCCGTAAGAATATGGAAGACCTTTATGCACATCATAATAGTATTGGTTTCAGGTTATTACGCAACGAATCGGTAAAACTTACCAAAGATGGACAGGAGATAGCATTAATTGGAATAGAAAACTGGGGATTACCTCCATTCCCCCAATATGGAGATCTTAAAAATTCTCTCGCACCGGTAAAAGACCTTCCATTTAAAATACTTATGTCACACGATCCTTCACATTGGGATGCAGAGGTTCTGAATAGAACAAATATCGATCTCACACTTTCGGGTCACACTCACGGAATGCAGTTCGCGATCCGGATTCCGGGATGGAGATGGAGTCCTGTTAAAATGAAATATCCCCGCTGGGGAGGATTGTACACCGAGGGACAGCAACATTTGTATGTAAATATCGGAATCGGATATATTGCTTTTCCTGGTAGGGTAGGTACACCTCCTGAAATTACTGTTTTTGAGTTGAAAAAAGCCTGATAAGCAAAAAATACCATTTTCGTTGAATTTCTTTTTATTAAGTTTACTGAAATTTTACAAAAATGCCAACCAGAAAAGCCATTCTTCTCCTTTCCTGTCCGGATAGCAAAGGACTAGTAGCACGAATATCCGGTTTCATTTCTGATGGAGGAGGTAACATCATTTCACTGCACGAACATGTAGATACTTTTGAGAAAATATTTTTTTTCAGGGTTGTGTGGGATATGGAAAATTTCAGCATTCCCCCGGCAGAGCTTGAAAAAGCCTTTGAACCTCTTGCACATGAATTGCAAGCCACATGGAGGATATACTTTACCGGCAGAAAACTCAGGAT
Organism: uncultured Chitinophaga sp.; assembly: GCA_964404825.1. GTDB lineage: Bacteria > Bacteroidota > Bacteroidia > Bacteroidales > JACJXF01. Next base: position 22,184 of record CAYOLQ010000047.1, on the reverse strand, counting down.
TGCAGTATTCGTTTCGAAGTATGAGCATTGCCTGCAGGAATTATTGTGGCGGCAGAGGCTAGCCGATTACCCGGTTGAGATTCCGCTGATTATTTCTAATCATCCCGATGTAAAACCTATGGCCGATTACCACCGTATTCCGTTTCATGTATTCCCTATAAACGCTGAAAACAAAGATGAACAGGAGCAAAGAGAACTCGATTTGCTTGCTGATAATGATATCGATGCCATTGTACTTGCAAGGTACATGCAGATTTTATCGGGAAAATTTATCGAAAAATATCCCGGTAGGATTATAAACATCCATCATTCCTTCCTGCCGGCGTTTATGGGAGGAAACCCTTACAAACAAGCATACGAGAGGGGAGTAAAAATTATTGGTGCAACCAGTCACTATGTAACGGCCGATCTCGACGAAGGTCCCATTATTGAGCAGGACATTGTGAGAATTTCACATCGTGATACCACAGAAGATTTAGTCCGTAAAGGCAGGGATCTTGAAAGAATTGTCCTGGCCAGGGCGGTTTATTTCCATGCAGAACACCGGGTACTGCTCAATGGAAAAAAGACCATTGTTTTTGATTAATGCCCAAAAACCTGACAGGTGTATAGACCTGTCAGGTAGGGTGGTCGAAGATGGTCCAATTCTCGAACATGACAATGTGAGAATCTTACACTCTGAAACAACAGAAGATTTAGTCCGCAAAAGCATTGATATCTAATGATATAGTTCTGGAAAAGGCAGTCGATATTCATTCAGAACATCAGCAATACTCAATAGAAAAAAGACCATTGTTTTTGATAAATTCCCTATTACCTGACAGGTTTATAGACCTGTCAGGTTGGTGGTTATGATAGAGTAAGTAAAAATGGCTATGACTAATATGCCCTCGCATACAAAACTTTGAATTTTCCCGGTTTTCCGCTGTAAATATCAGTTCCGGTATTCTCTTCGCTGTCCAATGGTATGCAACGTATGGTAGCTTTTGTCTCTTCCTTTATTTTTACTTCGGTTTCGGGGGTACCATCCCAGTAAGCAGAAACAAATCCGCCTTTTTTATCAAGCACTTCCTTGAATTCATCCCATGTTGAAACGCTTGTAATGCTTTGATCCCTGAATTTTAATGCTTTTTTATAAATATTTTTCTGAATCTCGTCAAGAAGGTCAAAAATATAAGTCGCAATGTTATCTTGTGGTAAAACCATCTTTTCAAGTGTGTCGCGTCTTGCCAACTCAATTGTTCCGTTTTCGAGGTCTCGGGGTCCTAATGCCAGGCGAACAGGGACTCCTTTTAATTCATATTCGGCAAATTTCCATCCGGGTTTATGCGTATCGCGGTTATCATATTTAACTGATATTCCTCTGGCCTCGAGATCTGTTTTTATTTTTTCAGCTACTGAATTTAGTCCGGGAAGCTGATCCAATCCCTTATAAATAGGAACAATAACAACCTGTATCGGGGCAAGTTTTGGGGGAAGTACCAAACCATGATCATCAGAGTGTGCCATCACAAGTGCTCCCATAAGACGGGTTGATACTCCCCATGAAGTAGCCCATACATACTCGAGTTTTCCTTCCTTACTCGTAAACTGAACATCAAATGCCTTGGCGAAATTCTGACCAAGGAAATGAGAAGTTCCTGCCTGTAACGCTTTTCCATCCTGCATAAGGGCTTCAATGCAATATGTATCAATGGCACCGGCAAATCGTTCGTTTTCACTTTTTCTGCCAATAATTACCGGCATAGCCATGAAGTTTTCGGCAAAGTTTGCATAAACATTTACCATTCGCATTGTCTCTTCCACTGCTTCCTGCATGGTTGAATGAGCTGTGTGCCCTTCCTGCCAGAGAAATTCTGCAGTACGCAAAAACAAACGTGTACGCATTTCCCATCGAACGACATTAGCCCACTGATTGATAAGTAGCGGGAGGTCGCGGTAACTCTGAATCCAGTTTTTATACGTATTCCATATTATTGTTTCTGAAGTGGGACGAATAATTAGCTCTTCTTCCAGTTTTGCATCGGGATCGACCATTATTCCGCCGTTAACTTCATCATTTTTTAGACGGTAGTGGGTAACTACAGCGCATTCCTTAGCAAACCCCTCCACATGACTAGCCTCCTTGCTAAAGAATGATTTGGGAATAAAAAGCGGGAAGTAGGCATTTGAATGTCCGGTATCTTTAAACATTTTATCGAGAGCAGCCTGCATTTTCTCCCAAATGGCATAGCCATAAGGTTTAATTACCATACAGCCCCTGACTGCTGAATTTTCAGCAAGGTCAGCTTTTATTACCAGGTCATTGTACCATTGGGAATAGTTTTCTTCCCGTGTGGTGAGTTCTTTAGCCATTCTGATTCTGTTTTTTAATTGCAATGCAAAATAAGCAAATATATTCGGGAACGGAAAGTCAAAATGAATCTGAAAGTGTGCTTATCCGAAAATGAAAATGAAAATGAAAAAGCCACAGAGTAATTGTTAATTAATCTGTGGCTTTAGAAGTATCCGGTTAAGGAAATGTCCCTGCAAGTATGAATACTTATGGGAACAAGCATTTCCAGACTTTTTTTATTTCTTCCTTTCGGAGTATTTTCTCGGGGTTTTGGATGCGGCTTCGAGTTTCCTTTGTGCTTTGGTTTCGAAGCGATCAAGAGCCGATTTTTTAGCCGATTCATAATAGTCAACAACTGCAGTCCAGTATGTTATGCTGCCTGCAACCAGAATTGGGGTTTCTATCCACACCACATCCTCTTCGGCAAGAGTATAATTATCGTGGTTCGGGCCCCAGATGTCTACATAATATCTTTTTGGAGCCAGATGATCAAACCTAACCACTCCATTTGCATTGGTGAATTTTTCTTCAACTTTATTCGTGTAGTTTTCCCAATCATTAACTGTTGGGTAAAGAATTACGCTGATATCAGGAACAAGGTAAAATGGTTCGAGATACTCTTCAACGGTTATTTCTATGCTTGCACCAATAACACTTATAGTCATGTAGGAGGTGGACACCTCTCCCTTGAAATATGCTTTCAGACTGACAGTATATATTCCATCAATATCGTAGTAGTGAGATGCATTGAAACTACTGGAAGTATATCCATCTCCGAAATTCCATTCAAAAGATTCAGCATCAATGGAGCGATTTGTAAAGTATATATTTTCACCAATTCCTACATTACTTGCAGAAACTGTAAAATCTGAAAAGGGATCCCTGCTGCAACTTATCAGAAGCAATGGTATCGAGACGAGTAATAAGATTATGTTTTTCATGACTAAGCGTTTTTGATTTGCTATTGAATCAAAGAATCCAAATAATGTGCCAAAGAAGTTATTAAATTTGGAATTTCATTAAAAGTGTTAAAAAATTTAAAAGTAATAATTCAGTCTGAAAAATAAGTAAGTTTACCTGCCGTAATCAAAAAAAAAATAAAATAATAGCAATTGAAATCATTCACCAAATGGTTCTTTTTATTGTAATAAGCTAAAAAAATGAATAATCAGGAATTCAGACAATATGCTCACCAGATGGCCGACTGGATGGCCGATTATCTCGAGAATATCGAAGATAAACCGGTAAGGAGTCAGGTCAGACCGGGTGATGTATACAAGCAACTTCCGGTTTCACCTCCATCTAAAGGCGAAAGCATGGATTCCATTATTGATGATGTGAATAAGATTATTCTTCCGGGGATCACCAATTGGCAAAGTCCTAATTTTTTCGCTTATTTTCCGGCAAATTCAAGCTACCCTTCCGTACTTGCTGAAATGATGACTGCAACATTCGCCGCTCAATGCATGGTCTGGGAAACCTCTCCTGCCGCTGCAGAACTCGAAGAAAAGGTGATGAACTGGTTAAAGGAAATGACTGGTATTCCAATGAATTTCGAAGGCGTTATTCAGGATTCGGCCTCAACCTCTACTCTTGTGGCAATTCTTTCAGCACGGGAGAAAGCATCAGCTTTTTCAGCAAATGAAAATGGAATTGAAAAAAATCGGTTTCGGGTTTATTGCAGTGCTGAAGCGCATTCATCTGTTGAAAAAGCAGTTAAAGTTGCAGGAATAGGACGGGGGAATCTGAGAAAAATTGCAGTTGATCATCAGCTTGCTATGATTCCGGATCAACTTGAACAGGCTATCGTAAACGATATTAGAGATGGGCTTCTGCCAGCCTGTGTAATAGCGGCAATTGGAACTACAGGTACAGTTGCAATGGATCCCCTTGGGAAAATTGCTGAAATATGCAGAAAATATGATGTGTGGCTGCACGTTGATGCCGCATATGCCGGTTCAGCTATGGTATTGCAGCAATACAGATATTTACTTGATGGAATTGAACTTGCCGACAGTTATGTCTTCAATCCGCATAAATGGATGTTTACCAATTTTGACTGTTCTGCATATTTTGTAAAAAATAAGGAAACTCTTATAAAAACCTTTGAAATTTTACCTGAGTATCTGAAAACACGCCCAGATAATGTGGTAAATAATTACAGGGATTGGGGAATTCAGCTGGGAAGAAGATTTCGTGCTCTAAAATTGTGGTTCGTTATCAGGGAAATGGGTGTCGATGGGATCAAGAATACAATTTCAAACCACATTCATTGGGCAGGTGAATTAACTTCCCTGATAAAGCAAACCGAAGGGTTTCTGCTGTATGAACCTCAGAATATGGGTCTTGTGTGTTTTGCAATCAATCCGGCGAAATCCGGGGAAATTAGTGAATTTAACCGCATAAACCTTGAATTTTTGCACCATCTGAATTCTTCAGGCAGACTTTATCTTTCTCATACCAAAGTAAATGGCAGGGTTTTTCTGCGAATGGTTATTGGTCAGACAAAAGTTACACGCGAACACGTGTTTAATGCATGGAATTTTATAAAGAATGAGGCAAAACAATATCTCTGAAAATATGGATCGCTGGAATCTGAATAATAAAAGGGCCCTCGTAACAGGAGGCACAAAGGGAATCGGACTAGCAATAGTTAAAGAATTTTTGGCTATGGGCGCCGAAGTTCACGTTGTTGCCAGAAATGAAAAAGAGTTCCTGAATCTGTTAGAACAATACCCGGAGAAAAGTACTTCATTATCATTTTCCTCCCACGATTTGAGTAGTTCAACGAGTCGATCCAAGCTTGTTTCGGAAATAAATGCAAAATGGAACTATCTCGATATATTGGTTAATAATGTTGGAACCAATATCCGAAAACCTGCCACCGGATATTCAGATGAGGAATACACGAAGATATTTAATACGAACCTTCATTCTGCTTTTGATTTGTGTGTGAAGTTTTACCCTTTTCTGAAGTTGTCAGGTAATGCTTCGGTAATTAATATTTCATCTGTTGCAGGTCTGGGTCATATGCGAACCGGTGTAATATATGGAATGACAAAGGCTGCCATGAACCAGATGACAGCAAACCTGGCAGTTGAATGGGCAGAGGATGCAATAAGAGTGAATGCAATTGCTCCCTGGTATATTCAGACTCCCCTAGCAGAACAGGTCTTAAAAAATAAAGATTATCTCGCAGCCATTCTGGAAAAAACCCCGATGAGAAGAATTGGTCAGCCACATGAAGTGGCTGCTGTAGCTGCTTTTCTTGCTATGCCCGCATCTTCATACATTACAGGCCATTGTATCGCAGTTGACGGCGGATTTATTGCCAACAGATTTTAATAATTGGATGCTTTTTTCCTATATTTAAAGCGTAAAATTCAAAACCGGAAATCATGAAATTATTCTTAAAACCTATCTGTTTACTTATATTCTTTATTGGTCTTTCCGCGGATCTGACATCACAGGTTAAAAAAGAAAATATCAGCCTTGATGATATCTACAGGAATTATAGCTTTTATCCGAATTCAATTGATAACCTGCGTTCCATGAACGATGGTTTATCCTATACAATACTTGAGCAGGGGAATACCATTACCCGTTGGAAGTATGAAACAGGCGAACAAACAGATGTGATTTTTAAACTCACAAATACTGAGATAAAAGGAATCAGTGATTATGAATTCAGTGCAGACGAAAGAAAAATACTAATAAGCACATCAAAAGAGAGAATATATCGCCGTTCCTTTAAAGCTGAGTACTATATATACGAACTTAATACAAAAGTACTTAAACCCTTGTCAGAGAAAGGAAAACAGCAACTTGCCACCTTTTCCCCCGACGGAAGAAAAGTAGCTTTTGTAAGAGATAACAATCTTTTTATCGTTGATCTTGAAAGCAAGTCTGAAATACAGGTTACACAGGATGGTGAGGCTAATAAAATCATTAACGGAGCAACGGACTGGGTTTATGAAGAGGAATTTGGATTTGCTAAAGGATTTGCATGGTCACCTGATAGTAAAAAAATTGCTTTTTACCGCTTCGATGAGTCAGGTGTGAAGGAATTCAGCATGACAATGTACAAAGAACTTTATCCTGATGAATACAGATTCAAATATCCAAAAGCAGGTGAGGCAAACTCACTTGTAACCATTCATACGTTTGACCTTGATAATAAACAGGTTGTTACTATGGATATTGGAGCAGAGACCGATTTGTATGTAGGTAGAATTCTCTGGACAAAAGATCCCTCCAAATTAAGTATACTGAGGCTCAATCGTTTGCAGAATGTGCTGGATATATTGCACGCAGATGCATCCACAGGAAAATCCGAAATTGTTTTGACTGAGAAAAATGATAAATACATTAATGAACCAACTGATAATTCTGTAATTTATCTTCCTGACGGACAGAATTTTATATTCCAGTCTGAAAGGAGTGGATGGCTCCATTTCTATCAGTATAATTTTGTTAAAAAAGAATTATCAGCTGTAACATCCGGTAATTTTGATATCTGCGGTTTTAAGGGATTTGATCCCAAATCAAAAACCTTGTATTATCTGTCGCATGAGAGGGGTGCAATTTATCAGGATGTATATTCCATCCGAAGCGACGGAAGCAAAAAAATAAGAATTAGTACACAGGAAGGATGGAGTGATGCAGAGTTCAGTAGTAGTTTTAAATACTATATTCTGGAGTATTCTGCAGCTGATATTCCGAATAAATACACTCTACATGATTCTAAGGGAAAGCAGATTAGGGTTCTGGAAGACAACTCCGAACTGGCAGGCAGAATGAAGGAATTCAACTTTGTTAAACATGAGTTTATATCCATTCCTGCAGGACAAGGAATAAGTCTGAATGCATGGATTATGAAACCTGCTGATTTTGATCCCTCAAAAAAATATCCTTTGTTTATGAATGTTTACGGAGGGCCTCAATCTCAGAGTGTTACCGATGCATTTTCGTTTGGCGACAGTTGGAATCAGATGCTGGTGCAGAAAGGATATATTGTAGTTTGCGTTGATGGCCGTGGTACCGATGGCAGAGGAGAGAACTTCCGTAAATCCACTTACATGCAATTAGGCAACTTTGAAACTCAGGATCAGATTGCTGCTGCAATGTGGTTCGGTGATCAGTCATATATAGATGCAAACCGGATCGGTATTTTTGGATGGAGTTACGGGGGATATATGAGTTTGTTATGCCTTTTCAAAGGCGCAGATATTTTCAAAATGGCCATATCCGTTGCTCCTGTAACCAACTGGAGATACTATGATTCTGTATATACAGAGAGATTTATGCGCACACCTCAGGAAAATGCTTCAGGATATGACGATAATTCTCCGATTAATCATGTTCAGAAAATGAAAGGGAAGCTTCTCCTCATTCATGGAATGGCCGATGATAATGTACATTTCCAGAATTCTGTTGAACTTGTGCAAAAGCTTATTGAGTGCAACAAGCAATTCGATATGCAGTTTTATCCCAACAGGAATCATGGGATTTACGGGGGAAATTCAACGATTCATCTTTATACTAAAATGACAGATTATATTGAAGAGAATCTTTAAAGTAGGCACAGAAGTTTTTTTAGCTGATCATTTTGAAATGATTTCAGTTAATTAATCGATTATACTTAGCTTTTTCATCAAAAACGAAGCATTAAGCTTTTTACTGATTCCTTTTTTCAGCTTGTAATCAAAAATAAGCTGATCATTGGTCAACTCTACTTCAAAGCAATAATTCCTCACAAATTCAGGGTATTTGTTTTCAAGTTCACCGATTACCAAATCGTGTGTGGCTAAAAGGACAACTGCATTCTGACTTATCAGTTTTTCAAGTATCCCCAGGGAACCGGTTTGTTTGTCCTTTGTGTTGGTACCCCGCAGAATTTCATCCAGTACAACAAGTGTTCGGGATTGCTCCCTTGTGTGCTCAATGATTTCTTTTATTCGCAACAATTCTGCATAAAAATACGATTCGTTTTTGTAGAGCGAATCCTGAATTTTTATACTGGATAAAACAGGGCAGGGGGTAAATACGAATTCTTTTGCGCAAACAGGAGCTCCGTTCATAGCCAGAATCATGTTTATCGATACAGTTCTGAGAAAAGTACTTTTGCCTGCCATGTTAGCCCCGGTTATAATAATTACCGATGGTGTCCCGCTAAAGTGAAGTGAATTGCAAACCCTTGTTTCTTTTGCAATTATCGGATGCCCCATTTCAGTTGCCGAGAAAGTGAATTCAGTATTTTCTATGACAGGCCGGCAAAGGGAATCCGTATTGTTAAATGCGAAAACAGAAAAACTTATAAGTGAATCTAACTCAGCAAAAGATTCAAACCATCCGGGAATAAGGTTTTTGTGCCTGGTTTTCCAGCCGGCTAACCGAACATATATCCGGATGTCATATATCAAAAATGAGTTAAGCAGAAAGGAAACAAGCACGTTATACCGTACGTCGAAACGGTGAAGAAGCTTATAGAGTGCTTTTAGCGACTGGCTCGCCTTAATCCCATCGCTGATTAGCTTCTTCTGCAAATCTGATATATATACGGATTTGAATTTTTCGTTTTCAATCAGCCTGATCAGGTCGGTATATTTTTCAAAGGTTTTGGCAGTGTTGCCAAGCTTGTTGTGCGCACTTGCAAGAATTTTCCGGTTGAGGAAAATGATGTAAAGACTCGTCAAAATTGGAATCAGCAGGGAATTTACCGACATGTACCCGAATATTACAACTGTCAGCCATGAAATGGTGAAAACAGGAATCAGATAGGTAAGAAATTTTAGGGTTTTGATTTTCACAGGAGATTCTTCCAACCAGACCATCAAGCTGTTTGTTTCACTTCCGTTTTCATTAACAAACATTCCATGCGCCATAAATTCATGGATGAAATCCACTTTTGCGGATAATTCCTCAATTGCATTTTGTTTAGCAAGAATGTTGCTTTCTGATGTTTGCGATTCACAAAGCCTGGATGCTAACTTTGCTTCACCAATAAGGGTCGATGTCCGGTTAAGATACTGGAATATAGAGCCAGTTCCGAAAATATCGAAATCATCTGCCAGATGGGGATTTAACACCCGGTATTCTTCTCCGGTTTTTCTTTCGGTATATTGATGATCCAGAAATCTGAGTTCGCTTTTATTTATGCTGAGTTTGTGTCCGGTAAACTTTATTTGCCATGTGTTTTTCAGGTCAAATGAAAGGGCTGCAATAAATGCAATTAAGAAAATACCACCTGAAAACAGAAATACAAAATTATTTTGCGACTTAAAAAAAAGAAAAACAAATACCACAATGGAAATGAATGTGATAAAACGAATCAGATACAAATACGAATTACGTTTTTTTTTCTCTTTCAGAACAGATTCCAGGTATGATATTTTTGAGGAATAATAATTCCGGGGATTATTATGCATAAAAGGCAATTGTTTTATTTAGACTTCATTATTCCCATGGTTGGGAACCAATGTGTAAATATAATTAGGATTTTTGAGTTTGAGCTTGTCAGGATTTCTGGCAACATTTTAATATCAATTTCCCTAAGTGTTGTTAAATAACCAAGTATTTTCCATACTTTTGCAAATTGTTTTAAAATTGCATGAACAGATCATGATAAAAATTACATTTCCGGATAAATCGGTAAGAGAATTTGAGAAGGGAGTGACGGCTCTTGATATTGCAAAGAGCCTTAGTAACAGCCTTGCCCGTGAAGTGGTTGCAGCTACCGTTAACGGTGATGTCTGGGATGCTACCCGTCCGATTGAAACCGACTCCGAACTTAAGCTTCATAAATTTGATGATGCCGAAGGAAAGCATGCATTCTGGCATTCCTCTGCACATCTTATGGCACAGGCGCTACAGTCGGTTTTCCCCGGAATAAAATTTGGTATTGGTCCTGCTATTGAAAACGGTTTTTATTACGATGTTGATCCGGGTGAAGGTAAACAGATAACTGAAGCCGACCTTGCAAAGGTAGAGGCTAAGATGAAAGAATTCGCTTCTGCCGCTGAAGTTTACAAGCGCAGTCTGGTAACCAAAGCTGAAGCACTTGACTTTTTCTCCAAAAAGGGAGATGAATATAAAGTAGAACTTATATCTGATCTTGAAGACGGAACAATTTCTTTCTATACTCAGGGGAATTTTACGGATCTTTGTCGTGGACCGCATTTGCCCGACACTTCTCACATCAAGGCAATTAAACTATTAAGCATTGCCGGTGCATACTGGAGAGGTGATGAGAAGCGCAGAATGCTTACCCGTGTATACGGCATTACATTTCCCAAACAAAAGATGCTCGACGATTACCTCCTGATGCTTGAGCAGGCAAAGGAAAGAGATCACCGTAAAGTAGGGAAGGAGCTGGAACTTTTTACTTTCTCTCAGAAAGTTGGAGCAGGGCTTCCTCTGTGGCTGCCAAAAGGAGCTCAGCTTCGTGAACGTCTTGAAAATTTCCTGAAGAAAATACAACGTAAATACGGATACGAACCGGTTATTACGCCTCATATTGGTCAGAAAGAATTGTATGTGACTTCGGGTCATTATGCAAAATACGGCAAAGACAGTTTTCAGCCCATTCATACTCCGCAGGAAGGAGAAGAGTTTCTTCTGAAACCTATGAACTGCCCTCACCATTGCGAAATTTTTAATTCAAAGCAGCATTCATACAGGGATTTACCAATTCGTTATGCTGAATTCGGCACAGTTTACCGCTACGAACAAAGCGGCGAGTTGCATGGGCTTACCCGCGTGCGCGGATTTACCCAGGACGACGCTCATATTTTCTGCCGTCCCGACCAGTTAAAAGACGAGTTCACAAAGGTTATTGATATCGTTCTGTATATATTCAAAGCACTTGATTTTAATGATTATACAGCCCAGATCTCACTGCGCGATCCCAATGATAAAAATAAGTACATCGGTAGTGACGAAAACTGGGAAAAAGCGGAGAGCGCAATTATTGAAGCATCTGCGGAGAAAGGATTAAAGACTGTTACCGTGTTGGGTGAAGCTGCATTTTATGGTCCGAAGCTAGATTTTATGGTGCGTGATGCAATCGGCAGAAAGTGGCAGTTGGGTACCATACAGGTGGATTATAATTTACCCGAGCGATTTGAACTGGAATATACAGGTGCAGACAACCTCAAACACCGTCCGGTGATGATTCATCGTGCCCCTTTTGGTTCTATGGAGCGGTTTGTTGCTGTTTTAATTGAGCATACAGGTGGTAAATTTCCCCTTTGGCTAACGCCGGATCAGGCGGTAATACTGCCAATTAGCGAAAAATATGAGGAATATGCACAAAAAGTTTCAGATTTTCTAAATAATTCCGATATTCGCACTCTTATTGATTTAAGGAACGAGAAGATAGGTAAGAAGATAAGGGATAATGAGTTAAAGCGAATTCCATACCTCCTGATTATTGGAGAAAAGGAGGTGGAAAGCAATACTGTGTCCGTAAGAAAGCAGGGAGATGGTGATAAAGGCAGTATGAAAACAGAAGAATTTGTGAGTTTTATTCAGAATGAAGTGAATAATCAGCTTGAAGCAATTGAAAATAATCAGGTATTAACTAAATAAGGAGGATTTAACCATAGCAGGTCCATTGTACAGGCGTGGCGGAGTTAGACCACAGCCATCAAAAGATCAACAGAATGTCCGGATAAATGAGCAGATCCGGGCTAAAACAATTCGTCTGGTAGGCGATAATGTTGCTGAACCGGGATTATATTCAGTTCCAGATGCTCTGAAACTTGCAGCAGAGCTTGAACTGGATCTTGTGGAGATTTCTCCGACAGCTGATCCTCCGGTATGCAAAATTGTCGATTTTCAAAAGTTTCTTTATCAGCAGAAAAAGAAACAAAAAGAAATTAAAGCCAAAACCACAAAAGTTGTGGTGAAGGAAATCAGGTTCGGCCCTAATACCGACGAACATGATTACAACTTTAAGCTTAAGCACGCTCAGAAATTTCTTGAGGAAGGAGCAAAAGTGAAAGCCTATGTTTTCTTTAAAGGGAGAACAATTCTTTACAAAGAAAAAGGTGAAATTCTTTTACTTCGCTTTGCACAGGATCTTGAAGAGGATGGAAAAGTAGAGTCACTTCCAAAACTGGAAGGAAAAAGGATGACTATGCTTTTAAGTGCAAAACCAAAAGTTGCAAAAAAGAAGAAAGTTTAGAAGTTTCATTAATTATCATAAATAGTAGAACAGATGCCTAAGATGAAAACCAATCCCGGAGCTAAAAAGAGATTTGCTCTTACTGGTACCGGGAAGATCAAAAGGAAGCATGCTTTCAAAAGTCACATTCTGACTAAGAAATCAACAAAAAGAAAGAGGAATCTTACGTATTTTGGAATCGTTCACAAGACCGATCTGAACAACGTTAAGGCTCTCCTTGCAATGAAGTAAATTTAGTTTTAACCCGAGTGTTGAGCTATCAAGTTTCCTAAAAAAAAGAACGGAACGCTTTTCACTCTAAAAATGTAGAAAAATGCCAAGAGCAACAAATTCTGTAGCCTCAAGAGCCAGAAGAAAAAAAGTCTTAAACCAGACCAAGGGTTACTTCGGAAGAAGGAAGAATGTCTGGACTGTAGCAAAAAACGCACTGGATAACAGTATGGCCTATGCTTACACTGACAGAAAAACCAAAAAAGCACATTTCAGACAACTATGGATTCAGAGGATTAATGCAGGTGTTCGCGAACACGGATTATCCTATTCCGAATTCATCGGGCTCCTTCACAAAAAGGATATCATTCTGAGCAGAAAAGCTCTCGCCGATATGGCAATGAACAATCCCGAAGCTTTTGCTGCCGTTATAAAACAAGCACAAGCGTAGTTTTACTCAAATATCAAAAGGGAGTGTCTCAAAAGGACACTCTTTTTTTTTGAAGATATATCAAATAAATTGTGTCCTTCATCCATCCATGATTTGGTCGTGGGTCAGGGCTTATTACAAATACACCCTTTTACATCCGACTAAAAGTTAAATGTATTACAATAAGCAAGGATAATTATATTAATTTTAGCCATCAAATTAAACTTTTTAATATGAATATCGCCTTACTCGGATATGGCAAAATGGGCCAGGAAATCGAAAAGACCGCAATTGAACGTGGACATATTATTTCACTGATTATTGATATTAATAACCGGGATCAGATTACCCGCAAAAATCTTCTAAAAGCAGATGTTGCAATCGATTTTTCTACTCCCGATTCTGCAGTTTTTAATATTCTTGCCTGTTTTGATGCGGGAATTCCCATTGTCTGCGGAACAACCGGATGGAATAAGGATCTGGAGACTATTTCGAAAAAATGTAAAGAAAGTAACCAGGCACTTTTTCATTCATCAAATTTCAGCGTCGGTGTAAATATTTTGTTTGCTGTAAATGAATACCTCGCTGAAATTATGAACAGGTTTTCTCAGTATGATGTTACAATACAAGAAACACACCATACGCAGAAGCTCGATGCCCCAAGCGGTACAGCCATAAGTATTGCAGAACAGATAATTTCCCGGCTTGAAAGGAAGAATGGATGGGTCCTTGATAGTAAGAATATTTCTGAGAATATCAGTGTTTTTGCTAATAGGGAAGGTGATATTAAGGGAATTCACGAGATAGTATATAATTCAGATGTAGACTTTATAAGCCTTAAACACCATACCAAATCCAGAAAAGGACTAGCCCTGGGAGCCGTTCTGGCAGCCGAATTTATCAGGAATAAAAAGGGTGTTTTCACAATGCGGGAGCTTTTGGAACTATAATGAAAAGAGTATCTCTTAAAAGTATTTTGTTTTTCTTATCCGCATCTGCGGTTTATGCTCTGCTTTGCATCTGGTTTCGTTATTTCTGGATGCTTACGGGCATAATTCTGATATTCCTGTTTTATTTTACCCGATTATTTCAATGGCCTTTTTCGAAAAGGTTTAAAATCCCGCAAAGTCTGAAAATAGCTTGGGATATTTTCACAGCAATATTTATTGCGCTGATTCTTACAATGGCTATCCGGACACTGATTATTGAAGCATACAAAATCCCAACCCCTTCTATGGAAAATACCTTGCTTGTCGGGGATTATTTATTTGTCAGTAAAATAGCCTATGGTCCTAAACTTCCAAATACACCTCTTTCAATACCCTTTTTTCCAAATATGCTGCCTGGTGGAAAACTCACCTATTCTAAACATCCCGACCTGCCGTATAAAAGGCTGAAAGGTATATCCCGGGTTGAGAGAAATGATATCATCGTATTTAATTTCCCCGAAGGAGATACCGCAGTTGTTCAATATCCGGGTCAGAATTATTATTCTCTTGTCAGACAGTTTGGATGGGATTATTTGCATTCGCAATTCTCCATTGTTACACATCCGGTCGATAAAAGGGATAATTACATTAAAAGATGTATTGGTATTCCGGGGGATGAAATAAAAATTACTGCTTCAACAGTATTTGTTAATGGCAAGTCAATAGTTGAACAGTATGGAGAACAGTTCAATTATTTTGTGAAAACAAAGGGTTCTCCCTTCAGTAAAAACCTTTTAAAAGAGTTGGGTCTAAAGGATAAGGAACTCAATTATAATTCCAAAACCTCTGAATACCTTGTTAATCTGGACAAAACTAAAGTTGATTTTCTTTTGTCAAGCCCTGAAATACAAAGTGTTCGGAGATTTACTGAAACGCTCTTGTCCTTTAAGAATACAGAAGTGTTTCCTCATAATCGCGGATTTTTATGGTCGGCTGATGAATTTGGTCCCATAAAAGTTCCCGGAAACGGTTTGGTAATTAAAATAAATATGGACAATCTTCCGTTGTACCGGAGAATTATTGAGGTATATGAGAAAAATAAGCTGGAATTGCGGGATGGAAATCTATACATTAATGGTAAATTAGCCGATTCATATACTTTTAAAATGAATTATTACTTTGTCATGGGCGATAACCGTCATAATTCTGCCGATTCGCGCTTCTGGGGATTTGTACCTGAAGATCATCTTGTTGGAAAGGCAGTATTGATATGGTTTTCTAAAGATCCTGTCCTGGGATTCTATGGCATACGCGTAAACAGAATGTTTAAATCAATAAAATAAATCCTTAAATCATGTTTGAATTCCGTAAGCATAAATATTTCCGTTTTGGCCTGACAGCACTGCTGTATCTTATTTTTGTCATATGGCTGGGTAATTACTGGTTTTTGTTAGGCCTTGGTATTATTTTCGACCTCTATATTACAAAAAAGGTAAACTGGACATTCTGGAAAAAAAGAAACGGGAAAAACAGTGCAATTATTGAATGGCTGGATGCATTAATCTTTGCCGTTGTTGCAGTGACATTGATAAATATTTATTTCTTTCAGAATTATAAAATTCCTACTCCTTCAATGGAGGGTACTATGCTTGTCGGGGATCACCTTTATGTAAGCAAAATGGCATACGGACCTAGAGTTCCGAGCACACCTCTTGCGTTTCCTTTTACCCAGAATCGTCTGCCCGTTGTGAATAAGGAATCGTATCTGAATTGGATAAAACTGCCATACAAGAGACTGGCTGGTTTTGGAAAAGTTAAAAGGAATGACATCGTAGTCTTCAATTTTCCGGCCGGAGATACCGTTGTTGTGGAACAATCCGCTAGAAGTTATTATTCAATAGTAAGAGAGTATGCCATGGGATTAAAAACTCAGGATGTTTATGCGAAAACGCCTGTTCGTCCGTGGGAGTATTATATGGAAGTAGCCACAAATGTTGTAAGGACCTCACGTAATTTTGAGATTGTAGACAGGCCCATCGATCGCAGGGACAATTACATTAAACGATGTGTCGCAATTCCGGGTGATAGTCTGGAGGTTCGTGATGGAGATGTGTTTGTAAACGGTGAACCACAACCCGATTTTCTGGGTATTCAGTTTGAATATCTTGTACAGACAAATGGACAGCCTTTAAACCCCAGGGTAATGGCAAAGTATGGTGTAAGTGAAGTATATCTTGGGATTCAGAATAATCCGAAGTATTATTTCCCGCTTAATAAAACAAATGCAGAAAGAATAAAGAAGGAAATACCAAATATTATTAAAGTTGAAAGACAGGTCTATGGTACCCCCGATTTTCAAACTTATCCAAACAGTCAGAGTTTCTATTGGAGTATGGATCAGTTTGGCCCTGTCTGGATTCCAAAGAAAGGTACAACTGTTGATCTTACTTTAGATAATCTCTCTTATTTCGACCGGATTATTGAGGCATATGAAGGGAATACTCTGGATGTAAAAGAAGGTAAGATTCTTATTAACGGTCAGGTTGTTACCAGTTATACCTTTAAAATGGATTATTATTTTATGATGGGGGATAACCGTCATCGTTCAGCTGATTCACGTTTCTGGGGTTTTGTACCCGAAGATCATATTATTGGTAAGCCTAAGTTTGTCTGGCTTTCCACTGATCAGGAAAAAAGTTTTCCGAAAAGCATCCGTTGGAATCGCTTCTTCAAAGTAGTCGATGCTACTGAATAAAGTCTGACTGCCCGGGAAGTAACATCCACCAATCAGGCTTTTGTTCCTGTGTTAAAACACTTTTTGCATAATAATGGTATGCCTGTATCACCGATTATCCTGCTTCCAATGACATATCTGGGTCCTGTGCAGCTGTATTGCAGATACTTTGAAGCAGGAACTGTAATGATTGAGCAGAACGATAATTATCAGAAACAAACATACCGGAGCCGATGCGATATTTACGGTGCTAACGGCAGATTAAGTCTGAGTATCCCTGTAAAGCATGAAAGTGGAATGAAACGTACCGTTAAAAGTGTTAAAATTGATTACGACACAGACTGGAGGCGGATGCATTGGAAAGGTATTGAATCAGCCTATAATTCCTCTCCGTATTTCGAATTTTACAGGGATATTTTTGAAAAATATTATAGAAGTAGGTATGATTTTCTGATTGATCTCTGTTTGCAGTTGAATGAGAATGTATTACAAATATTAAATATCCAACATAAACCTGAGTTGACGTCTTCCTTTCATTTCCCGGGAGTGGAGATAGACGGAAAAGATTTACGTGAAGTTATCCATCCCAAAAGAAATATTGCATATGACAGGGAGTTCAGGATTGTTGAATATTCTCAGGTATTTGCACAGACACATGGTTTTATTCCCAATCTTAGCATTCTTGATCTTATTTTCAATATGGGGCCCGAATCCGGGCGGGTACTCAGGGAAAGTCTCCCAAAACTAAAATAACTTCATAAATTCTCTTTCCCAAAGAAATAAAAAAGGCCGTTCCACCGGAACGACCTTTTCGGATTAATTTTATTTGAATATCAGAATCTGAACCCGAATGTTGCAATTACATTGCTGAGTTTTGATGTATTTATGGAGCCGGTAGTCATTTCCGGATACATGTAATGTGCCTCAGATGAAACTCCGTTTGCATAACTCAAATCCATAAAGAAATCGCTTGACCGGATACCTACACCTCCTGAAACTACCGAATACTGAGCATCTGCAGAAGGATCTAAAAATTTTACAGGACTGCTGTAAATGGCATATCCACCGCGCAGATATCCCTGCCCAAGTCTGAGTTCTGCACCCATCCTTATGTTGCCTACACTTTTAAAATTATCTTTTATAGCCTGGTTCTCATTAATAAATCCAAAATCTGATGCTTCAAGAACGGCATTTGAGTAATTAACCCTCTCATAATCAACACTTATAAGTCCCAATTGTCCGATTGTAACGGCAGCACTCCCAACAAGTTTTGAAGGGGTTTTTAGCCTGTAGTCATACTCACCTCTGGGTGAACTTGCTGATTTTGAGGATATATTCAGATTTGGATCATACCATGCTCTGATATCGGTTGTAAACCGGTCTTTAAGAAAATAAAAAGTAGGAATATGGTAAGCTGCTCCCAGCCGGATGAAATCCAAAGGTCGTGCAATAACACCGAGTTTAAGGTTCACACCATATCCACGTGTCATAAGATCTTCGGTAAATTCAAATCCTTCGGTATATTCAGCTCTGTTGTTCTGATCGGTCTCAGTATGTTCTGTACTTCTCTCGTACCTAACTCTTTGTAAACCAAAGGTGGCGCCAAAATACAATTTATGACTGTAGTTAGCACCCATAGAAAATGCATATTCACCAAGGGATCCCGCTGAAATAACTCGTTTCTGCTGGATTTGTCCGTAACCTCCCCGGTTGAAATCATTAAAGTACTCGTTAGCTGCGGTATCGAAGGCTACAATGTCGACATCATAAGCAAGGCCTTCATAAAAATCTGATAATTCAAGGGATGGGTCGTTATAGATATTTGTAAAATTATCCAGCAGAGAAGAGGAGTTGTTTGTACCTGTCATCAGGATCTGTTGGTTAAAATTATTAATCTGGTTGTAACCAATACCAAAACTGGTACTCACAATTCCGGTTTCTTTTTCCGATTTATTTGTAAATACGTACCCGATATTCCCTAATCGCATCCCATACCGGGTTTGATTCACTTTATTACCTAAAAAATCTGATTGCGTTGTATTCCAGTTCAGGGAAGGGGAGAAGGTGAATTCACCACTTCTGTAAAGGCCTATTCCTGCAGGGTTGATACTTAAGGAAGTGAAATCACCCCCGATGGCTCCCATTGCACCACCCATGCCAACTGACCTGGCTGTTCCGGTAATAAATTGTCTGGAGTATCTCAGAGCATCATCTTCATTTTGTGCCTGTAAAAAAGAAGTTGAGAAAAGTGCAATTGTCAATAAAAATAATATTTTTTTCATGACCAGAATATTTTCGTTAATGATTTAAAAATCCCCTGTTTCTGATTAAAAATTCAGGTTTGAAATTTCATTAGAAACAGAGGACTTTTACAAGAATTCAAATAATTAATTATACTACTATCCCTCAAATGGTTTCTTTAAAAAAATGTTACCTGCTTCTGCCGGAAGAGGAAGAGGAGGATCTTGAAGAACCTGAACTGCTGCTTCCTGACGAAGAGGATGAGGATCTTGAACTTCCTGAACTGGAACCTCCGCTATAGCTTCCACCAGATGACCTTGAACTTGAACCGCTGCTGTAGCTTGGACTACTGCTTGATCTCGAAGGACTACTGCTGGTTGACCTGGATGGACTGCTGTAACTTGGGCTGCTGCCGGAAGGTCTGCTGTAACTGGAACCTGAGCTCGATGCTGGTCTGCTGGAACCTGAGCTCCCTGTCGAAGGTCTGCTGTAGGTAGAACCGGTTCCGCTTGATGCCGGCCTGGTACTTTGAGCCGGACGTGAATACGTGTTATTTGTATTTCTGGTTCCTGAATTTTCAGTACCCGTGCTCTTATATGTATTTCCGCTGCCACTTGTTGCAGGTCTGTTATACCCCGGAGTAGTTGTTGTCCTTGGTTTGGAATAGCTGGGCGTATAATCACGGCTTGAAGGACGTGTATAAGTTCCTGTTCCTGTAGTGCCCTGACGGGTTGGGTTCTGCTGAGTACTTGTACTTCTGGTTGTACCTGTAGTTGTGCCTGTAGTTGTACGGGTAGTTCCCTGGGTAGTTCCTCTGCTTACACCTTCTGTTGAGGGCCGTGTTGTTGAACGAACTGCACCGCTTGTAGTTCTGCTGTCTGCGGATGTAGTTTTGCGAACACCATCATAGGAGCTTGGTGTCGATCTGTACCGTGGATCATTCAAACCTGTGTTTTTCCTTGCCGAAGTACCTGCGTAGCTTGCTGTTGAACAATATGGTGACATAGCTGAGCGGGATGAACGGTGTCCGTAATAACTGTTCCGTCCATAGTCATTATAATTTGAGTTTCCCCAGTATCCGTCATTATACCCATGATAGTACCCTGAATAATACGATCCGTAGTAACCAGGATATCCCCAGCCATAATTGTATGGCGAGTAATAACCGTAATAATATCGATTGCTGTAGTATGAAGGGTAGTAATAATCATAGTACCCAAAACCACCCCAGGACCATCCCATATAAATACTGGTTCCCCAATAGAATGGATCATAGGTGTAATAGTACATATCGCTGTACCAGGGATCATAATAGTTGTAACCGTAATAAGGGCTATGAAATCTTCTTATACGTGAGGTATAGTAGTAATCATAATCATCTTCAAGATAGTAATTATTGATTACAGTTCCTCCGTTTTCATCTTCTTCATAATAGCTGTAATCCGGAGCATCTGCCTCTTGTATTTCTTCATAGATAGTATCTCTGGAAGGCTGGTTATTTCCCTGAGAATTGCTTACGTTGCTTTCTCCCAGAAATTCTCTTTCTTTTTCTAAGGCATAGCGTTCATAGTCGGTCATACCCTCAGTATTCTGAGGTGTTGCAACTGCTTCCCCTGAATTCTGTGGTAAAAGATTTTCATTACTTACAGGTGATTCAGTAGTTGTAACGCGCTCGGTTCCTGTAGTTTGATTCGTTTTCTTTTTAGGACTATAATAAACGTCATCATACTCCTGTGAAAAGGCGAAATTGCCACATGATCCCGATGCAAGGAGAAACAGTGCGATGCTAAAAAATTTGGTTATTGTTTTCATAATTAATCCTCCCGGCATTTTTATTGAATTATTTTAATGCTTTGATTTCATAAAACAAATACTGTACCAAAACCTGACTATGGAAATATTTTAACAAATAAGCCTATGGAAAGGGGCTTTATCACCTAAGATCCATCGGCGAAAGATAATCAATAACAATCAAAGCATATCAAAAAAAAAGAGGTAAATGTTAACCATTTACCTCTTTGTGCCCAGGACTGGACTCGAACCAGCACGTCCTTGCGAACACCAGCCCCTCAAGCTGGCGTGTCTACCAATTTCACCACCTGGGCAGTCGGTTTTGAAATTTGTGCCGCAAATATATATAAATTCTCAATATTATTCTACAAATTGTACCAAAGAAAAGAGAATCTTATCTTTGAAATAAATAACTCAATTGTGTGAAGAGATGGAGAGGAGATTTGTTTTATTGTCTCTTTACTACTGGCAATCGATTATTCAATTGAGTATCAAATCTTTTATTCTTTTTTAACTATATGAAAACACTGCTAATACGCGGCTGGCTCAAAACAATGTCCATTTCTTTTTTTGCAGTTATATGCCTTGGTTTCCCGAACATTTTTGCGCAATCGGTTTCGCTTCCTACTGACAGAAGCAGACTAAAAATCGTGAAAATTGCAGATATCCGCGGGGGCGATTCTTTGCTTGTGGTCAGGACTGATGCCGATACTCCTTTACGTGGCGCTTCTCCCTGGATAGAAAAAAAACAGGTGCTACTATCATCCATTCGGGAAGGATTTATCAGGGACCAATCCAATGCAGGCATGAACTCAATCCGGCTGGTTTGGTTTGAAGCCTGGCAAAAAGGAGCCGGATATGATGCTTATACAGACTTTAACAACCCAACAGAGGTCGCTCATTGTTTGGAAATGTTGGAAACATACGTAAATCTCTGTTCTAAATATGGTATGTATTGTATTATCAATTTTCATAGTGGTTTTGGATTCGTTTATGATGAAGCCTATGCAACCCAAATGTGGTCGTTAGTTGCTGATCACTTTAAAGACCGGACACATGTTGCATTTGAAATTGCAAACGAACCCTGTAACGATTTCTCTCTCTGGATGGGAAATACTGAGATGCAAAAATATGTAAATGTGTACAATATCGTTAAAACTGCAGCCCCTGCATCAATGCAAATTGTTTTAACTCCCAACCGATTGCCGGATTCATACCCTACGGCAGTCGATTTAGCTGCGAAGTTTGAAAGTCTGACAACTATTGACTGGAATAATACAGTTGTAGGATATCACCTTTATGGCGGCTCACTTGCAAGTATCCGGAAT
>CAYOLQ010000046.1:0-25947 GCA_964404825.1 uncultured Chitinophaga sp. | reverse complement strand
CTGGAAGAGGGGAAGCTGAGAAAAGAGGTAATTTACTGTTTGAGCATAATTCATTTCAATTCTCATTTGAAAAGTTATTGTACAAATCGGGAGTTCAACTCCTGAATTGTACAAACGTATTATTTTGCTTTATTAATTGCATAACTGAATAGCGATTATATCGGAAATTTTCTACCCCATTGATTATAAAAAACCTTTTCCGGGTGAAATCTCTCCGGCATCTTTTTCTCCTCTGCCGGGTATCCAATGGCAATAAGGGCAAAGGCTTCCACATGTGCAGGCATTGAAAAAATCTC
This sequence comes from uncultured Chitinophaga sp., assembly GCA_964404825.1. GTDB lineage: Bacteria > Bacteroidota > Bacteroidia > Bacteroidales > JACJXF01. Next base: position 25,651 of record CAYOLQ010000046.1, on the reverse strand, counting down.
TTTAATTGCTTTCATTCTCGCTTCACGGGGGTAAATTCCTACCCAGCATGAGCCTAATCCTATTGATGTAGCTGCAAGCAGAATATTCTCCGTAGCTGCTGCACAGTCGGCAATCCAATAGCCCGTATCATGTTGTTGAATCAGATCCCCGCAAACCAATATACAATGACTTGCTGTTGTCAGCATTTTCGAATTTGGATGAACTTCCATAATGCCGTTCATAATCTGCCGGTCGTCAACAACAACAAAATGCCATGGTTGTTTGTTGACGGCTGAGGGTGCATACATTGCAGCATGCAGGAGAGAATTGATCTTTTCTGCTTCAATTTTTTGGGCGGTGAAGTGTCGTATACTCCTTCTTCTTGTAATAATATCAAGGAAATTCATGCCTTAGGTTTAAAGAAATGCACTTATGAACAGGTTATCAACGGAAGCAGGGAATGGAATTTTACTATTTTTATCCCTGTCAAAAATAATTAAAAAACGGATACATGAAGAAAACAAAAAAGATCTTTATTATTGACACCAATGTACTCCTCCATGATTACAAGTGTATTTATAATTTCCAGGAAAATGATATTATCATCCCGATCACCGTGCTGGAAGAACTGGATAAGTTCAAGAAGGGCAATGATCTGATCAACTATCATGCAAGGGAATTTACAAGGGAACTGGATAAGATTTCCGGTGACACACTTTTCAATGGCGGATTACCTCTTGGCAAAGGGATGGGAAAACTATCAATTGAAACAGGAAAACCGTTTTCTGAAAAACTCAGCAATTCGTTTCCTGAAAACACTCCTGATCACCGTATTCTGGCTATTGCAGAATTTGTTTTTAATAAATTCAAAGACAGAACGGTCCTCTTAATTACCAAAGACATCAACCTGAGGATGAAGGCAAAATCCCTCGGACTAATGTCTCAGGACTATGAAAACGACAAAGTTCAGAACATCGCCGATATCTACAAAGGCATTGACGTTGTTGAAGATGCTTCCAAGGATGCCATCTCAAAACTCTATCAGCAATTCGAGGGTGTAGCTTCCAAAGAATTTGGTATTAAGAGAGATATTATTGCACATCAATACTTTATTTTTAAAAACGATAATGTTAGTGCTCTGGCACATTATGATCCCTTTAACAAAGCAATAAACCGGGTAGAAAAGTTAAAAACCTATGGCATTGAACCCAGAAATGCCGAGCAAACTTTTGCCCTGGACGCTTTGCTGCGTCCTGAGGTTCAACTGGTGGCACTTACCGGTAAGGCAGGAACCGGAAAGACACTTCTGGCACTGGCAGCTGCCCTGCATCAGAGAAAGCTGTATACCCAGATTTTTCTTGCCCGGCCTATTGTCCCGCTTTCAAACCGTGATATGGGATTCCTCCCCGGAACAGTTGATGACAAAATGGGTCCGTATATGCAGCCTTTATTCGATAATCTCTCCGTAATAAAACAGAAATTTACTCCAACAAGTAAAGATTTTATAAAAATTGAGGAGATGCTTCAAACTGAAAAGCTTGTGATCACCCCTCTGGCATATATCAGGGGAAGAAGTCTTTCACGCGTCTTTTTTATTGTAGATGAGGCACAAAACCTAACCCCTCATGAAGTAAAAACAATTATTACCCGTGCAGGAGAAGGAACAAAAATGATATTTACGGGGGATATTCAGCAAATTGACTCGCCATATCTGGATACAAAATCAAACGGATTATCGTATCTTGCTGACAGAATGAGAGGCCAGGATATTTTCGCTCATGTTAACCTCGTGAAGGGAGAGCGGAGTTATCTTGCCGATCTGGCCAGCAATTTATTGTAATCTTTTATGGCAGAAGAGAAAACTCTGTTTATCGTTCGTCATGGTAAATCGACCTGGGATTACCCGGCCGTTTCTGATATCGATCGTCCCTTGAAGGACCGGGGTATCAAAGATGCCTATGATATGGCTAATCGTATCCTGAAAATGGGCAGCATGCCGGATGTAATAATAAGCAGCCCGGCAGTGCGGGCATTGCATACAGCCATTATATTTTCAAGAGTACTGCAATTACCTCCGGATGAGATAATAATTAATCAGGATCTTTATCTGGCAGAATACCATGAGATTTTATCTGTTATTACCGCAACCGATAATTCCCGAAAATCCCTTATGATATTTGGCCATAATCCGGGCTTTACCGAATTGGCTAATCATTTGTCCGGCTTAAATATCGATAATGTGCCTACTACCGGATTGGTGCAACTTACATTTACAACAGAAAGCTGGAAAGGGATTAGCAGAAAATGTCTTTCAAGCGAATTTTTTGACTCTCCCCATAACACCTAGAATTTTGCGTATGAAGAATAAAAAACTCATAAACAGAGAGATAAGCTGGCTTTCCTTTAACGAGAGAGTTTTACAGGAAGCAGCCGATGAGAATGTTCCGGTAGTTGAAAGAATTCGGTTTCTTGGAATTTTCTCAAATAATCTCGATGAGTTTTTTAAGGTAAGAGTTGCTACCATAAAGAGGATGATCGATGTGGAATCGAGAACCGGCGTGCTCTCTAAGGAGAAGCCAAAAGAAATCCTGAATGAAATACAGCAAATTGTTATCCATCAGCAAAAAAAGTTCGAAAAGATATATCAGGAACTGCGCAAGGACCTTGAAAAGGAAAGAATTATTATTATCGATGAGAAGCAGCTCACCCGCAAAAAGATGGAGTTCGTACACAAGTATTTCATTGAGTCGGTTCTTCCTGTTTTAACTCCCATAATGTTGCATAATGTAAAGGAATTTCCAAACCTGAAGGACAGGTCGATTTACCTTGCCATAAAGATGTCGAGCCACAATCCCAAAATTGAAAATGAGTATGCTATTATTGAAGTGCCCACCGAAAGACTCGGGAGATTTCTTCTATTTCCTATCCGTACACGGAAATATCTAATTCTGCTTGATGATGTTATCCGTTACGGACTAAAGATTGTGTTTTCGCAATTCCATTATGATCATTTTGAGGCATTTACAATAAAGCTTACCCGTGATGCTGAGTTGGATATCGACAATGACTTGTCGAAAAGCTTCCTCGAAAAAATTGACGAGAGTGTTCAGGAAAGGAGTGCCGGGCAGCCTGTTCGTTTTGTCTATGATGAGAAAATGTCTAAGGATTTGTTGAATTACCTCATTCAGAGACTAAATCTCGATGAGGACGACAATCTTATTCCGGGCGGTAGATATCATAATTTCAAAGATTTTATGAAGTTTCCGAACCTCGGGAAAAAGCATCTTCAGTATGACGTTCAGCCTCCTCTCAATCATCCCCGGATTCATCCCGGGAAGAGCCTGTTTGAGGTTATTACCGAAAAAGATCTTTTGCTGCATTTTCCATACCAGAAGTTCAATCATTATATCAACTGGCTCAGGGAAGCGTCCATGGATCCCAAAGTAAGCTCAATCAAAATTACATTGTACCGCGTGGCAAATGATTCTGCAGTTATCAATGCTTTGATAAACGCCGCGCTTAACGGAAAAAGCGTAAGTGTGAATATTGAACTTCAGGCACGTTTTGATGAGAAATCAAATATTTTCTGGTCAAAGAGACTGGAAGAGGTGGGGGCAAAAGTTACATTTGGAATACGGGGACTTAAGGTACACAGCAAACTCACACTTATTTCCCGCACCGAAAACGGAAGGACGGTAAACTATGCTGCTATAGGAACCGGTAATTTTCATGAAGGAACTGCAAATGTTTATTCCGATTTGTTATTGATTACCAAGGATAAATACATTTCTTCTGAGGTCTGGAAAATTTTTGACTTCTTTCATAACACCTTTAAAAACTACAGCTTCAAGCACCTCATGGTATCTCCTAATTTTCAGAGAAAGCGGCTGAATACCATGATTGATACTGAAATTGCAAATGCTAAAAACGGTTTACCGGCTTTTATTATTCTTAAAGTCAACAGCCTGGTAGATACCGATATGATCCGAAAACTTTATCAGGCAAATAATGCCGGAGTTAAAATCAAGCTTATCGTCAGAGGAACCTGTTCTCTTATTACGGGAATTGAGGGGCAGAGCGAGAACATTGAAGCTATCAGTATTGTTGATAAGTATCTGGAACACAGTCGAATCTTTGTATTTTGTAACGGGGGAGATGAACTGTATTTTATTTCATCTGCCGACTGGATGACCCGAAATATAGATAACCGGATCGAAGTATCTGCTCCTGTTTTCGACAAAGATTTACAAGCTGAACTGCGCCATATACTCGATGTTCAACTAAATGATAATGTGAAAGCCCGCATAATTGACGAGACTCAGAGTAATCATTACAAAAGGCAGAGCCATGTAAAACTTATCCGCTCTCAGGTTGAACTCTACAATTATTATAAAAAAATGAGTGAAGGTAAATAATCAGAATAATGGAAATGGAAATTAATCTTGAAAAACTGTGCGGAGATGTACGGGATATTGTTACCAAAACAGCAGGTTTTATAAGGGATGAGCTTGATAAACGAGTTGAACTCAATATTGAAATTAAAGGACGACACAATTATGTAACTCATGTTGATAAAGGCGCAGAAGAGATGCTGGTGAAAGTGCTTGCCGGACTCATTCCTGAATCTGGCTTTATTGCTGAGGAAGGAACCAGCACCAAAAGGGGAAAAAAGTATAACTGGATTATTGATCCCCTTGATGGCACAACAAATTATATCCATGGACTACCGCCTTATGCAATTAGCGTGGGACTTCTGGCCGATGATGAAATTGTTCTGGGTGTTATTTATGAAGTTGCTCTCAGGGAGTGCTTTTATGCATGGAAAGGAAGCAGCGCCTATCTTAATGGAAAAGTTATCCATGTGAGTAAAGTTGATAAAGTAAATGATTCGCTTGTTGCAACGGGTTTCCCATATACCGATTTCTCGCACCTTTCGCATTTCATGGAAACCGTAAGGTTCTTTATGGAAAACTCCCATGGGCTCCGTCGTCTGGGGAGTGCAGCAACCGATATTGCGTATGTTGCCTGTGGCAGATTCGAAGCTTTTTACGAATACGGACTTAGCCCATGGGATGTGGCTGCCGGAATTCTCATTGTTAAACAGGCAGGAGGAAGGGTTTCCGATTTCAAGGGAGGAAAAGATTATTTATTCGGGGGAGAAATTGTAATCTCCAATGAGCTTATCTTTGATGAGTTTTTAGAAGATGTAAAAACAATCATGATACCTTAAGCCTCCCGGATGTCTGCAATTGCTTTCTACATTCAGTACACTATCCTAAACCTTTTGGCATTATTACCCATACGTATATTATATGTGGTTGCTGATGGCATGTATCTTATTTTGTATTATATCGTCAGATACAGAATTAAAATTATCAGAGAGAATCTGAGGCGTGCTTTTCCCGATAAGTCTGATTTGGAAGTATTGCAGATTGAAAAAGCCTTTTACCGCAATTTTGCGGATATGATTGTTGAAAGTCTGAAAATGATCCATATGAGCCAGGATCAGCTCAGCAAACGAATTCCCCTTTTAAACCCTGAGATTCTCGACAAGTACCGCGATTCAGGAAGGTCGGTTGTTGCAGTGGGAGCTCATTACTGTAATTGGGAATGGACACTTGGAATAGTTCCATTTTTAAAATACGAAACAATCGGGGTTTACAAGCCTCTTAATAACAAGAGGTTCGATAATCTTGTAAATCGAACCCGCAGCAGGTTCAGTACCCGGATGGTGAGTATGCGGGAAGTAATAAGGGTTCTCCTGAAGTATCAGAAAGATAAGATACCCACATTTAATGTTTTTATTGCCGATCAGTCGCCCGTGTGGGAAGAGGTGCAATATTGGATTCCATTTATGAATCAGCTTACTGCTGTTTATCTCGGACCTGAAAAAATTGCCAGACAGTTTAATATGGTTGTGCTATACGGAAAGGTGTGCCGCACCGGAAGAGGTCGTTACAGCATAGAGCTGATCCCCATTGAAGAAAATCCCAGGGAAACTTCTGAATTTGAAATTACGACAAAGTTTTTCAGACTTCTTGAAAATCAAATACGTACCGACCCGGAAAACTGGCTTTGGTCGCACAGACGATGGAAACTCACCCGCAAACGCGAAAAGGAGGAGAGAAATGGTATTTTCCGGTTTTCAGAGAAAAACACACGAAAATAATACCTTTGCACTATGGTAAAAGTAGCCGTAGTAATTTTAAACTGGAACGGTAAGGAATTCCTCAAACGTTTCCTTCCTTCTGTGAACCAGTACTCGCAACAGGAAGGTGTCAGGCTTTACGTTGCCGATAATGGCTCAACAGATGATTCCCTGTCTTTTCTAAAGTCCGCATATCCTTCCATTGATATCATCCCCCTGAATAAAAATTATGGATTTGCTGCAGGTTACAACATGGCACTTTCTCAGCTTGAAGCGGAATATTTCGTGCTTCTGAATTCTGACGTTGAGGTTACAAACGGATGGCTGAATCCCCTTATTGACCTTTTGGATAAAAATCCTCTAGTTGCTGCCTGTATGCCAAAAATTTTGTTTTCAGAGCGGAGGGATTTGTTCGAATATGCCGGAGCCGCCGGAGGTTTTATCGATAAGTACGGGTACACTTTCTGTCAGGGCCGCATATTTGACAGCATTGAAACCGATTACGGTCAGTACGATAAAACACGTGATATCTTCTGGGCTTCCGGAGCATGTCTGATGATCAGAGGACCATTATTTAAGATTGCCGGTGGACTGGACCCTGATTTTTTTGCGCACATGGAAGAAATCGATCTGTGCTGGAGACTTAAAAACCGCGGTTACCGGATTATGTATGAGCCCGGCTCCGTTATTTATCATCTCGGGGGAGGTACTTTGCCACAGGGAACTCCCCGTAAAACTTACCTGAATTTCAGAAACAATCTCCTTTTGTTATATAAAAATCTCCCCGGTGAATATTTGGGCAGAATATTATTTACAAGGCTGATGCTCGATGGAATCTCTTCCCTGCGGTTTCTGATGAAGGCTTCGTCCGGAGAATTTTTTGCTGTGTTTAGAGCGCATATCGACTTTTACAGAACGTACCGGAAATATAAGAAGTTCAGGCTGGAAGAAAAGAAATTTATAAGCAGGTACGAACACAGGGAGATATTTCCCGGGAGTATTGTAAAGGAGTATTTTCTAAAGAAAAAGTATACTTTTCAGTCGCTGCACTGGATATACCGGAACCAGTAAATTTCAGGGAAAGTTAAGTACAGGCAATACAAATCCATATAACATGATTTGTAATTACCTAAATTCTCAATTGGTAACTTATCAGACCAGGGAAAGAATATTGTCGAGGTTCTCGAATTTAGTTGTGTAATCTGTCAGGGAACGGTTTATGACTTCCAGGGCTTCCTCTCTTCCATAAGTATGGGTGATTTCGCACTGACTGGGTTGGCCCGGTAAATCTTTATAAGTCAGGAAATAGTGTTTTAGTCTTTCAACTACTTTTTCCGGAACTTCAGAAACATCGTTGAACGATTCATACATCGCATCATGTTTCAACACGGCAATAATTTTATCGTCGGCCTGATTTTTGTCAATCATCCTGAAACCCCCTATTGGCCGGGCCTTCACAAGTATGTCGCCATGTGTTATTTCCTTTTCGGTAAGAATGCAGATATCAATTGGGTCGTTATCTCCTGTGATTTCCGTATTTCCTGTTTTTTCCCGTGCAAGATTTGCAACCATATCACCCGAAAGTGTCTGAGGAACGAATCCATATAAGGCAGGAACAGAGTTTGAATATTTTCCCGGGCGATCGATTTTAAGATATCCGGTAACTTTGTCGACTTCGTATTTAACAGTATCTCTGGGAACCATTTCAATAAAGCATGTAATTACAGCGGGAGCATCCGGACCGATATCTACGCCGTGCCAGGGGTGAGATTTATATCTTAATCCCATTAAACGACCTATCGGATCCATTAGTTTATTAGCCATATTGCTTAATTATTATTATTTGAAATATTTTAATGCGATGCGTTTAGTTTCGCGCAAAGTCGCAAAGTGTATATTGTTATTACTTTATATAATCTTTTATTGTGATTTATTTAGCTTATAATAAGTATACTAAAAAGGTTGACGAATTGATATTATAATTAATATATCGGTAAAGAATATGGTTACAGAACTTCTAATAGTTTTTCGAGTTTTATTCCTCTGCTTCCTTTAAGCAGGATGGAATGCTCTTTAACCGGATTCCGGCGGAAATGTTCAATCAGATCCTCAACATTTCTGAAGCAGTTAAGTGAAAATTGTTTTGAAACTGCTGTAAATTCAGGCCCTACAAGAATTACATTATCAAATTGCTTTTCCTTAATCAGGTTAATGAGGGAAAGGTGTTCAGAATGGGAATATGTGCCCAGTTCAAGCATATCACCAAGAATTATAAGTTTAGGCTGCTCTTCCTTCTGAGAAAGAAAATTACTCACAGAACTTTCCATGGAACTGGGATTGGCGTTATATGCATCCAGAACAATTTTGTTTTTTGATGTTATCAGGAGTTGGGAACGACTGTTATTGGGTTCATACTCTTTCAGCGCTGATGCAATTTCACCCGGTTGAATTCCGAAGTGTAAACCTATGCATGTTGCGGCAAGTAAATTCGAAAGGTTATAGTCACCAACCAGGGATGACTGTATTTCTATCTTTTTCTGTATGCCTGAAATATGTAAATTTATTTTCAGGAATTTGCTGTTATCTGCAATTTCCGCCCGACACAATGAGCCTGCTATATTTCCGTACAAAACAGACTGTAGATTTTTGTCCGTTGCGAGTTTAAGTAAAAGAGGATTATCCCCGTCAAGAAAAACTTTACCCTTCCGCTGAGCCAGATGATCGTAAAGTTCCGACTTTGCTTTTATCACGCCTTCAGGAGAACCAAAACCATCAAGGTGGGCCTTTCCGATATTCGTAATTATTCCGTAACCGGGATCGGCAATTTTACACAATGCTGCAATTTCACCCAAATGGTTTGCTCCCATTTCTATGATCGCAATATCATGATCCCAAACACTTAAAACCGTAAGAGGCACGCCTATATGATTATTCAGATTACCCTTTGTAGCGCAAACCTTATATTTTCTGCTCAGAACGGCAGCGATAAGTTCCTTCGTAGTGGTTTTACCATTTGAGCCTGTGATCCCGATGAACGGTATATTAAGTTGTTCGCGGTGAAACCGGGCGAGTTTCTGAAGTGTATCTAAAACATCGGGAAAGAATAGGAGGCGATCATTTTCAGGTAAAGAGGGATCATCAACTATGGCATACGGGCATGATGTGTTCAGAGCTTCAAGAGCATAGTTGTTACCGTTAAAATTCTCACCCCTGAGAGCAAAAAAAATGGATCCTGGAACAAGTTTTCGGGAATCTGTTGAAATGCTTCTGCATTCTTTATATATACGGTATAGATCTTCGATTGTCATTTTTATCAGACTAGGAGAAAAACTTATGCCGGTGGATTGGCGGTTTTATCAAAGATAAAAGGGTGCCTTTTGAGACACCCTTTTTATAGTAAGAACATTTTCTGATTAGAATCCGGTCGGACTTCCAACGCGGGTCATTGCGCAACGGAATCCAATATCATCTCTTGCTTCAGTTTCCAGAAGGAACCGACGTGTACCGGGACTAAGGTAATACGCTCTGTCTTTCCAGGAACCACCTTTATAAACACGTACATTGTCGTTTATAAGCGATGATTTTTCATAAGTATCATTAACGTACATATTTTTGCTGCCTTTTTTGTAAGTTTCGCTGGCAGTATCTTTTTCATCGTATGACATGGATGACTGGAGGTCACCATCCCTGTAGTTACGATAATCGGATTTCCTGTAATTGAAACGGCCTTCGGCATCTTTTTCAGTAATGGGAACTTTTTTGAGTTTCCCAAGGCTGTCGATTTCAGTATTTCCGTCAGCATTTCTGTAAAGTTTATCGAATTCGTTACCACGGTAGGGGTTAAATCCGCTGACATCTTCAAATGAAAGAGGACGGTAAACATCACCCACCCATTCGTTAACGTTTCCGCCCATGCAATACAAACCGTAGTCGTTGGGCCAGAAGGATTTAACAGGAGTTGTAATAGACCCGCCGTCATTAAGGTTTCCGGCAATACCCATCATGTCACCATTTCCTCTGACAAAGTTTGCTCTCATTTCACCGAGATTTTTCATTTCGTCATTTCTGACGTTATGACCGTTCCACGGATATATTCTGCGTTCCCAAACCAGTTCTTCGGAAGTGTTTCCGCGAAGAGCAAATGCAGCGAATTCCCATTCTGCTTCAGAGGGAAGACGGTATTTGGGGAGAAGAACACCATCTTCGATGGTATAAATGCGTGAATCCTGATTGGGATTAAGACTTTCGAGAGGGTTTCTTATAACGGGCTGATAGATACCTGCGAGATAAGCATCAGTATTAAAGTTATTCTCGTCTTTCTGGTCTGTGCTAAGTTCAATATAGCCTATATCAACAAGTATTTTTTCATTAACCCTGTCGGTACGCCAAGCGCAATAGTCATTGGACTGCATCCAGTTAACACCTACAACAGGATACTGGTTATAGGATGGGTGACGGAAATAATACTCAACATAAGGTTCGTTGTATGCTACAGGATCCCTCCAAACGAGAGTGTCGGGCATAGCGTTGTAAACAACCTGACGGTTATTGTCGCCGAAAACACGCGATAGCCAGTAAACATATTCGCGGTAGTCAATATTTCTTACTTCGGTTTCATCCATGTAAAATGAAGAAACGGTAACCCTTCTGGGTACTGCATTCCATTCATACATAACATCATCCTGGACCCTGCCCATGGTGAAAGTACCTCCCTCGATCAATACGAGTCCTGGTCCTGTAACCTGCTCTTCTGCTTTAGAAACAGCAAATCCACCACTTGCGGGATCATTATAGGTCCAACCTGTGGTTGTGGATTCTTTTCCAGTCTGCCCGGGATCCGTTCCGCCACAAGAAGACAATACCACGGCTGCTACCATAAGTACCGGAAGAAGATTCAGCTTGATTTTCATAGTGTTATCCTTTTTTCTATTTATTTGAAAATTTGCACTAAAAATAATATTATTTCACAAAAAAAACTAAATTTTCGGACATTTTATTGCCTTATGCTTATTTTTCTTATCACCATCAAAAGCAATTATCATGGATATTTCGTGTGCCCCCATGCCCGGAATCTGCACAGAAGGCAATGAAACATGAGCGTCGTAGCTGTATCTCAGGCGAATATTATTGAGTGAAACGCCTCCCGAAAAAATTACTGCCGAAAATTTTAATCCAAGATTTTGCCTGAGCCAGACGCCTGCAATATATGTTTCTTTGTATAAGCCTTCAAGACCATATATTAACTGACTGTGGTTTTTTTGCTGTATGAAAATGATGTTCGGATTCAGTTGCAGGACTTCTTTTCCCAGCCTTTTTTCATAAACAGGGATCCATGTACCGGCAAAAAGCGTAAATTTTCGGGGTAATCGCGAGTCAGGGGAGCTACTTTCCGACTGATAAGGTTTCAGTAGATGAAACATTGAAATCCCCCCGTATGAATTTTTATAAAAGGCTGCAATTCCTGTTGAAAAATCGGGAAAAACCATAGCTGTATTGGCATAGCTTTCGCTACCTGATCCGGAATTCACAGTACCGGTAACCGGATCGTACTGATCCCCGAACTCAAATCCGGAAGCATTCACCATACGGGAAATTAAGGAAGCCTGCAATCCTCCCGCGAATGAAAGAAACCTTCCGGCTTTAAGGTGGTAAGAGTACATGGTTGAAATGTTAATCTGGTTCATCGCTCCGCCACCCTGAACATCGTTACTTAAGGAAAAACCAACCCCTCCGTGTAATCCATCTGTGAATTGGTCGAACGAAAGAGTATAAGTATTGTAAATGCTTCCAATTCCGGGGTACTGATTCCTGTAATTCAGAAAAATACGTTTTTCATTTCCTACCCCGGCCCATGCAGGATTCAGGTATAAACGGTTAGCGTAAAACTGGGAGAAAAACGCATCCTGTGCCATGCTGAATGCCGGCAAACACATCAAAACAAATAAGAATAAGCTGGACCTTAATTTTAGCATAAGAGAAATTGATTATCTTAAGCCTCAGATTTTTTACAATATAATTAACAAATATTCCGTTTCAATAACCAAACGTATTTACCTTATTAATTGTTTTAAGGATAAGGTTTTTTGTTACGTATTTTAAGTTGAACTTAAAGATAAAGATAATTAATGAGATTGATAATCCTTTTATTCTTATTTCTGTCATACGAGGGATCGGCTCAGGTCTGGCACATGAAAAGGCAAATTCAGTACGATAATTCTGCTGAAGAATCCAAATCTGATTTTTCCGGTTTCATTTCCTTTACGGGAGAGGTACCTAAGGACTATGAATCAAAACTTTCATTATTTTCCGAGTTGCTTCCTGTAAAAGGAGGATTTGGTGTTATACTTTCAATAGTTTATCCTGTTTATGAACCCTTTCAGGGGATAATCGCTGATCCCTCTTTAATATCAGAACTCACAGACAGCCTGAATTACAGCTATTCCCTTGAGTTAATGAAGAAAAAGTCTTTTCTTCAACTCAGCCTGTGCCCCTTTAGAATAAATCCTGAAAACGGTGTGTTTGAAAGAGTTAAGAGTTTTGTAATCCGTATTGAATCGGAGAACACAACTGCGAAAGGTCCTGATGGACTAAAAAAGACACATTTTCAGCAAAATTCAGTTCTGGCAACCGGAAGCTGGTATAAAATCAGGGTTGATAATCAGGGTATGTACAAACTGAGTTATGAGCAGATTAGCGCAATGGCCGTGGGAGACCCGGCAAAAGTAAGGATCTTCGGATATGGAGGCGAAATGCTTCCGGAAGATTGCCGGAAAGAGGAAAAGGATGATCTCATTCCTATACAGATTCATATGGTTAAAGGAAGCGACGGGATTTTTAACTCAGGGGATTATATTCTTTTTTATTCCAGAGGTACTGTAAAATGGAATTACGATTCTCAGTATGCTATGTTCCGTCATCAGCTCAATCCATACTCCGATTTCACGTATTACTTCATAACAACCGGAGATACGCCTGACTTACCTATAAATGAAAACACTCCATCTGAAATAGCTAACAGGTCAGCGAATTCTTATGATTACAGAGCCTTTCATGAGAAGGAAACCCAGAATGTTTTGCTTACCGGAAAACAGTGGTTCGGTGAATATTTCGCACTTACACTCCAGCATACTTTTAACTTTGTTATTCCCGATCTGCTGCTATCCCAACCGGTTGAAATTGCAACAAAGGTAATGGCCAAATCAGTGGATAGTTCATTTTTTCAATTGAGTTATAATAATTTGCTTGTTTCAACATTTGGTGTAATCCCGTCAAACCTGAGTGATTATACATCTATTTTCGGATTTACCGCTGAAGGGAAAAACCAGATTACACCGGTATCGAATAACCTTACCTTTCGCTTAAAATATATCCGTACTGAAGGAAAGGCGGAGGGGTGGCTTGATTACATTACTATTAACGCCCGCGCCAACCTGAGTTTGCAGAACGATTTTCTTGATTTCAGGGATATCGGCAGTACCGGAACAGGAAACATTACCCAGTTTTTAATAACGGGAGCAAAGAGCAAAACAATCGTATGGGATGTGAGTAACCCGAACGGTATCAGAAAGGTTAATATAAACCTGTCAGGTTCCGATTTATCATTCAAGGTTGCCACCGATACACTCAGGGAATTTATTGCGTTTAATGAAGACGGTAATTTCTCTGCTCCGGTACTTCAGGGTAAAGATTTGGGGATCCTTGCCAATCAGAATCTTCATGGCTCGCAGCAACCCGATATGGTAATTATTGCATACGCAGATTTTATGCAGGAGGCGGAGCGGCTTGCATCATACCGCAGGGAAAAAGGCGGACTGGATGTGCTCCTTGTAACCCCGGAATTGGTTTATAACGAATTTTCATCCGGAACACCCGACATCGCAGCCTTCCGGAACTTTATGAAAATGCTTTACAACCGGGCAGGTTCCGACAGCACACTTCTCCCCCGATACCTTTTACTTTTTGGGGATGGAACCTATGATAATAAAGGCATTACCGAAAATGCGACAAATTATGTTCTTACCTTTCAGTCAGACAACAGCCTTAGTCCGACAGCTTCTTATGTGTCCGATGACTTTTTTGGACTGCTTGATCCGGGAGAAAGCATGATCACCGGATTGCTTGATATCGGAGTTGGCCGTTTACCTGTTGGTACGCAGGCAGAGGCTGAAATGATGGTAAATAAAATACTGGATTACGAGCATCCTTCGCGTATGGGAGACTGGAGGAACGCAATCTGTTTTATCGGCGATGATGAGGACTCGAATATTCATCTGACTGATGCTGATGGTATGGCAAACAGAATAGAGACAAAATATCCGGGATTCAACCTTAATAAGATTTATCTTGATGCCTATAAGCAGGTCTCAGCATCCATTGGCCAGCGATATCCTGAAGTTAATTACGCCATTAACAGTCAGGTAGAAAAGGGAGCCCTGATTATAAATTATACGGGACACGGGGGAATTAAAGGCTGGGCTCATGAACTGATTCTGGGAACCAACGAAATTGACAGCTGGACGAATTATAACCGTTTACCGCTCTTTATGACAGCCACCTGTGAATTCAGCCGGTACGATGACCATCTTATACCCTCGGCTGGTGAAAAAGTTTTGCTAAATCCCAAGGGAGGTGGAATCGCATTGCTTACTACAACCCGCCTGGTTTACAGTCAGCCCAACCGTGTTCTTAATGAAAAATTCTATGAAATAGTATTTGAGAAGGATCAGGAAGGAAAGCATTATACTCTCGGTGATATCATGCAATACACCAAAAACAAGGCAGGTAGTGGGATTAATAAAAGAAATTTCACGCTTCTCGGGGATCCCTCACAAAGGCTGGCGTATCCGGAGTATTTTGTCTTTGCTGATTCAATCAACGGCATGGCGGTTACAGAACCAAAAGATACAATTCAGGCTTTAAGTAAAATAAGCATTGCCGGTCATCTGGCAGATATTGAGGGGAACATACTTACCGGTTTTAATGGAGTTGTTTATCCTACAGTTTATGACAAAGCTATTTTGCAGCAGACACTTGCAAACGACGGGGGGAGTAAGAAGACTTTCAGAATCAGGAATAATATTCTTTACAAAGGAAAATCCAGTGTAAAAAATGGAGAATTTAATTTTGAATTTATCGTACCTAAAGATATCAATTATGCTATCGGAAGCGGGCGACTGAGTTTTTATGCGGCTGATACGGTGACTGATGCATCAGGATCATACGACGGAATTATTATCGGAGGCGGCACCAATCTGGAGGCTGCTATTGATCAGGATGGTCCTGAACTCAGCATATTTATGAATAATCCGTCATTTCGTTCCGGCGGAATTACCGATGAAAATCCCCTTCTTTATGTTGAGGTTTATGATGAAAGCGGCATAAATACCACCGGAAACGGAATCGGGCACGATATCACGGCTGTTCTGGACGAAGAAAACCAAAGTGTTTTTATGCTCAATTCCTATTTTCAGGCTTCACTCGATAATTATAAGGGAGGTATAATAACATATCCTTTCAGTAATCTGGAACCCGGACATCATTCCGTTAACGTAAAAGTCTGGGACATTTATAATAATTCTTCAACAGGTACTGCCGATTTCATTGTAATAAAATCGGAAGACCTTATTCTGGAAGATCTCCTGAATTATCCGAATCCCTTCAGCGATTATACCAACATAAGTTTCGGGCATAATTCACCGGGAGTTGAAATGGATATTGTTGTGGATATATTTACCATGGAGGGAAAACTGATTAACACAATCAGATCCAGGGAATCGGATACAGGTTACCGTTCTCAAAATATTTACTGGGATGGTTCAGGCGCTCAGAATGGTGAATCCATCTATATTTACAGGATACGAGCCTCCACTTCGGATGGAAAAACTGCTGAAAAATCGGGTAAATTGATAATCACCAGATAGATTAGTTACAATATTTAATAATTTTTTCAGTTATATTTGTCAACCCAAAAAACGCATTGTATAATGTCTAAGAATTTCAGAAATCTGAGCAAAGGTATTGTTGGATTACTAATTTTGATTTTTTCCGGTTTTTCTGTCCACGGTCAGATCTCCACCGGAGAGTTAACCGGCGAGGTTAATACCATAAACTCTGCAGTCCCGTTTTTAACTATTGTGCCTGATTCAAGAGGAGGAGCAATGGGTGATGTAGGTGTTGCTACTTCTCCCGATATCAGCTCCCAGCATTACAATCCGGCAAAATATGCATTTATGGATGGTGACGGAGGTATTGCTCTTTCATATACTCCCTGGCTCAGAGAACTTATTAACGATATCAATCTGGCTTACCTTGTGGGATACAAGCGTCTTGATTCCGATCAGGTAATCAGTGCCTCATTCCGGTATTTTTCGCTCGGAAATATTGTTTTTACTGATTTCCAGGGTACTACACTCAGAGATTTTAATCCTAATGAATTTGCCATCGATGCAGCATATTCACGGCTCTTCGGTAATAATATAGCAGGAGGGATAGCATTCCGTTTTATACGTTCTGACCTAACCGGAGGAATTAATGCCGGTGATACCGAAACCAAAGCAGGTATATCTGTTTCGTCCGATCTGTCTACATATTACCAGAATACAATAAATATTTCCGGTAATAAAGCATTACTCGCAATTGGAGCCAACATATCCAACATAGGAACAAAAATATCCTATACCGAAAATCAGGAAAAATCATTTATTCCCATCAACCTTCGCGTTGGAGGAAGTCTGAAATTCGATATCGACGAATATAACTCATTTACTTTTGCCGCAGATATAAACAAACTTCTGGTGCCTTCCACTCCGGTGTGGTTTGCTGACTCGCTTGATGACGATGGTAACAAGGTTGTTGAGTTTGGCAGAAATCCATATGTTTCAGTTCCGCAGGGAATGCTTCAGTCGTTCTTTGATGCTCCCGGTGTAGAGAAAAATGATGGCAGCCGCAGTGTTTTTCTTGAGGAATTGCATGAACTTACCTACGGTCTTGGCGCTGAATACTGGTACCGCGAGCAGTTTGCCATCCGTGGAGGATACTTCTATGAGCACCAGACAAAGGGAAACAGGAAGTTTTTTACATTCGGCGTTGGTCTTAAGCTAAACGTGTTTGAGATTGATTTTTCATACCTCGTTCCAACAAATCAAACCAATCCATTGGCTAATACCCTCAGGTTCACACTGGGATTCGATTTCGATAATTTCAGAAAATTCAACTAATGGATTTCAGGGTGGGCATAGGCTATGATGTTCACCAGCTGGGAGAGGGCTTGCCCTTCTTTCTCGGGGGAGTAAGGATTCCTCACAACAAAGGCGCAATAGGTCACAGCGACGCTGATGTGTTAATACATGCCATCTGCGACGCTCTCCTTGGAGCTGCTAATCTTGGTGATATTGGCCTTCACTTTCCGGATTCCTCGGATGAATTTAAAGGAATAGACAGTAAAATTCTGTTAAAGAAAACCTATGAACTCGTTAAGGAAAAGAACTACAGAATTGTCAATATCGACAGTGTTGTAATGCTCGAGAAACCCAAAATCAGGAAATACGTCCTTCAGATGCAGAAGGCTCTGGCGAAGGTTCTGGAGATTGGTACCGATCAGGTTTCGGTTAAAGCCACAACTACCGAAGGAATGAGTTTTATCGGTAAGCAAAAGGGTCTTGCTGCACAGGCTGTAGTAATGATTTCGAGGGATTAGTCTCTTCAAACGGCAAAATAGATTCTTAAAAATAACAAAAATGAAAGTGCTTCTGACAATAGTTTTGTTATTCGGATTAAACTCTGTCAATGCTCAATCCAATTTCATACAGGCAAGCGTACACGGTTTTCAGGGGAGCAGGGTTTACCTTGTTCAGTTTATCGGAGATCAGCAGGTGATAAGCGATAGTACATCCAGTCTGAATGGTGTTTTTGGTTTTCAGTTTAATGATAAAATGAAGCCGGGAGTTTACAGAATTATTCTCGGAGATAATAATAATGAGAATTTCTTTGATGAAGATCCCCGGTTTTTCGACTTCATTTACAATTCCGAAAATATTATTCTCAGTACGAACTTTGATTCTCCGCTGGATAGTATGAAAGTTCAGGAATCGGCTGAGAATGATATTTATTACCGTTTTCTGAAAGCGAATTCGGAATACCAGTCTAAGTTGGGGCGTATCACTCCCTTGTTCAGTATTTACAAACCGGAGGACGCTTTCTATCATGCAGTTTACAGGGAGTTTATGGATTTACAAAACTCATTTGCCCGTTTTTCTGTGGATCTGACGGCAAAACATCCCGGAACAATCGCCACATCAATCATTCAGACATCCATGCTCCCGGTTATCGAAGAAGCCGGATCCCCCGTGGAAATGAAAAATTTTGTGAGAGAACACTTTTTTGATATGGTTTCCTTTAGTGATCCCAGACTAATCAACTCACCTGCTATAACCAAAGCAATTCTTGAATACCTTGGCCTGTACCGGAATCCCGGATTCGACCAGACGGAGCAGGAAGACAACTTCATTCTGGCCATCGATCATATCATGGAAGCGGCATCATCTGAGCCTGCAGTTTACGATTTTGTTCTGAACTTTCTTGTCGATGGTTTCCAGAGGTTTCAGATGGAAAAGGTACTGGTTCATATTGCCGAAAATTTTATAGAAGGCGGATGCGAGACCGATAGCAAAAAACTTCTGCAGAAGCGACTTGAAGGGTATGAAAAAATGGCGCAGGGTAAGAAAGTTCCTGATATTTTAAACTTTGATCAGAACGGTAAACAGGTAAGACTGTATGATCTGAAGAACGAATATACACTTGTTCTTTTCTGGGCCTCATGGTGTCCGCACTGCAATACCTTTCTGAAACAACTGGCAAAATGGTATCCCGCAAGAACCATAGATCTTGAAATTTTTGCTGTTTCAATTGATTCGTCACTGTTTGAGTGGGAGGAGCAGAGTCTTATCAACGGCTATCCGTGGATTAACACTTTTTCGGGTGCAGGCTGGGATGGGAAAGCACCAAAGGATTACAATGTTTACGCGACTCCGACCTTGTTTCTGCTCGACAGGGATCATAAGATTATTGCGAAGCCCTTGACATTTAAGGAGTTTAAGAAGGAAGCGGAGATATTGGCGGGGAAATGAATTTGCAGGATTAAAATTTAAAACAATTAATTTCGTTTGGATCTGAAAAACCTATATTAAATGAAGCGTTTACTATCACTTTTTGCACTTATCATTCTGATTTCATTCTCAGAGACATTTGCTCAGGAAGTCAAAACAGGTAATCTTGAAATCCGCATCACTTCACTTCGAAGTACAAAAGGTAAAGTAAGTGTCAATCTGTTCAACAATGCAGTTGGTTTTCCCGATGATCCCCTTAAAAGTTTCGGCTGGAAAACTGTGAAAATAGTCCCGGATACAGTGGTGATTGTATTTGAGGAACTACCTTATGGAAGCTATGCAGTTTCTATTCTTCACGATGAAAACAGCAACGGCAGGATGGAAAAGAATTTTCTTGGGATACCCAGAGAAGGCTTTGCATTTTCGAATAATTATGCGCCCAAAATAGCTTCTCCTTCATTCAGGGATGCAATGATAGTGCTTAAGCAGCCTAAGATGAAGACCGATTTGAAAATGCTTTATTACTAGCCTTTGGTGCAGGTTGGTATCAGTGAGATATTTTTACTATCCTGCCGGTATAAACCAGTTGCTTATCAAAACTAACTTTTAAAATGAAGATTCCGCCGGGATAGCTGTAATCCTGATAATTTCGGCCATTCCATTTAAATGAGTACTCACCTTTTTTCAGTCTGGAATTTTGTAAAGATTGAATTTTTTCTCCCTGAAGATTATATATCTCAACTGCAACAAGGGATTCTTCCGGCAGGCTGAAATCTACTGTGATACTTTCTGTAAATGGATTTGGAAAAGTCCGGAATCCGGAATTTTCAACACCATTAAACTTAGAGGATATCTGTATGTCGGTAAAATCTTCAGACATAAACGGGTTAATTCCGTTTTTTGCCAGGATATACCATGCCGCGCATGACACGAATCCTTTTGAAGGATCTACCCAGTCGTATCCTCCTGTTTTATTCAGGGTATAGGGAATAGTATGGCCTATGTCGGTACCAAAAACTCGTTCAATAATCAAATGGTCAAGCTGGTTAGCATAGAAATAACCCCTTTGTTTATCTCCGAAAGCCTTATAGGCACAGGCAATATGACCCGTACCATCGTTCCAGAAATTATTAATATTGATGTCTGCAGTATGGTAAAAACCCATTGTTGGAATTCCATCTACTGACAAAACTTTCCTGTAACTAAAATTGTATTCGGGAATATTCAGCAGGTGAGCGTAATCGCTTCCAAAGGCCAGAACTCTCCATGTGTACAAATCAAGAGGCAAATTTGATTTGCCGGCTAATTCATGTTCAATCCATATTTTTATTTTCTGTGCAACTGTGTCCTCCCCGCAAAGCTTTAGAGCCACATAACAATCAATGTTTCCTTCATGGTGGCCTTCAGGTTCATGAAGGTAGGTATCGCCTTTTCTCCATCCGCTCCTTATGTAGCCTCCATATTCAGCTTCGGTATAAAATTCAAGTAAAAGGTTCTTAATCAGAATAACAAGATTATCGTACCGGTCTGAATTGTATTTTTTTTCATAAAACCTGCAGGTAATAAGCAGCCAGGCCATATCGCCAACCCATCGGTCAACTTCGCCGGGAGGTGCATGTCTTGAATTTATTGAAACCCACTGATAGAAACCACGTGCTTCGCCGTTGTAATAAAAGTTCTGCAGGGTTATGTCCGTGTTGCTTATATCTGTGGCAGAATTGTAAAAGTCAAGTATTTTTTCGGCTCTTGCTTTTTCATCTTTTGTAATAAAAGCCATTGCAGAAAGACAATTATTGAATGTCTGAGCCTGATCATCTTCCTGAGAGGGTAAAAGGTCAGCCGATAGTGAAGAAATATCCTGTAAAATCTTCAGATACTCCACAACAAGGGGATCTTCGGGATTCGAAGTTAAATCGCGCCTTTGGGCAAAACCAATTCCGGGCAGGGTGCTGTCGGGGTCATACGGTGATACAAAAGAAGAGGATAAGCCGGGGATCCCGATCCCAATTTCATCCAGCCATATTGAGCCTGATGAATTTCCTGATCCGGCAATTGAAAATCCGGCAAACAAATTGAATTCAGAATCTCCTCCCCAGACATAATCGCAATCCTTCAGATAGACAACCAGGTGAGTCCATTTGTCGGAGAATTGATTCAGGGGAACTGTTTTTCGAAATACAGAGCCATCTGAGTCATTAAATTTTATTTCGAGCACATCATTTACCAGGGAAGCAGAACGGATAAAAAACACCACCGGATAATCGGTAGTAAGCGTATCCATAAGAGGAATATGCATATCGAACCAGCCGCCGGATGGAGGAAATGAATAATTAACGGTTATTCCGTTATTGTTTAATCCGTTATAATTTGATATTCCAGCCGTTGAACCTGATTGCCGAGATAGATTCCATTTCAGGAAATCATCCCATGAAGGAATAAATAGATACTGATTTGTGTCTGCAGGCTTTTCGAAAACAGGCTGGCTATTTGCAGTCGAATACAATAGTAATGAGAGAACTATGGTTAAAATGGTTTTCATTGGAATAATACTGAATTACCAGTGCAGAATCATCGGGTAGCAGCTCAATAAATAAACTATCACTGGTACTCTCTTCAATAAAGAAATTTTAATAGTTATATTAATATGTAAAACCCATAGATGTCAGAGCCGATTGAATCTCTGTGCTTTTCATAAATTCATTCCATACAAGTTGTGTTCTGTGGTTCTCAATCATCACGATTATGGGTCCCTGATCGATTGAAATATAAGAGTTTGCCCACCATCCCGCAGAAACGTTGAAAGCATCATAAAAGCCATAGTTTCCGAATAGTTTATCTCCCAGAATATAATAGAAGTATTTCAGAGCTGCCATGGATTCAACAGGGGTATACGGGAAAGAGGATAAGGCTGCTGTCGGGGTGATTACACCAATATCGTTCGTGGGGGAGTGAGCGCTATAACCGTTTTGATTATCGCTGGCTGTAAGACCCCAGGAATTTTCGCCATAACCGGAGTATTTCTTTGGATTTGCTATACAGTAAGCCCTGTTTATGAGGGTGTGATTGGTGTTTTGTTCCCAGTAATCGACATACTGATCTTTTAGATTGCGCGGATCGAGTCCCAGAAACGAATAATGTGCAAAAAACAATGGTCCGCCATAGTCATACCCAATCGGGAGTTTTATTCCAAAAAAGCTCTTCCCGTTTACAACCGATCCATTTTGCATATAGCCCAATTTATAAGACTTTATTGGGATCGGATGGGTAGGGGATGCAATTCCCAGAACATAGCAAATGAGGGTTTCATTTACTCCCCGAATCTGCATATTCATTATCCAGCCTTTATCGGGCGACCAGTGCCAGTAAAGAGTTGTACCACCGCGGGCAAACCAGTCCCATTCAACACCTTCCCAAAGACTCGTAATTCTGCTTCTCAGGGATTGTTCTGCAGGAACGTCTGCATCAAGATATTCCCTGAATGCAAGCAAACCTTGAACGAGAAATGCTGTTTCAACCAGATCGGCACCGTTATCGTTACTTCCAAAGGGTATTACTTTTCCGGTGGATCCGTTGATCCAATGAGGCCATGCCCCATGAAAACGATCGCAGGTTTCAAGAAATCCGAGGATTTTATCCATGCGGGTGAGTACCTGATCCCTCGTGATGAATCCTCTCTCCACTCCAACCATAAGCGCCATAATACCAAATCCCGAACCGCCGATAGTAACTATATCTCCGGAGCCATAACGTTCGCGCGACATACCACATGCGGGGTGCGCATAATCCCAGTAGAACTTAAATGTTCGTTCCTGAACAAGGGTTAGAAGCTCATCGTCGCTGATAAGCGGGAATTTCAGGGTAGTGTCTGCAGCGGTAAAAAAAGAGTTTGTAAAGCCTGAAAAAGCAAATCCGTTGGCTGAGATCAGCCCGGATGAAATGGTAAGCGTATACCTGAAATATCCTTTCAAATCAGAACTGACAGAAATAGTTACCCTGCGGTTGTCGTTCGAAAGGGCATAGTTTACAATTGCTCCCCCGGTTAAGCTGAATGCAGCCTGAAATGTTGCCGGGTTGAGAGGTTGGGTAAAGTCAACAACGATGGATAAATTTTTTAATGCAATATCTTTAAGAGCGGCAGGAGGTATAAAATCCAATGTGTTAACCGTGATGTTCTGAATGCTGAGAGTGCCGGTTTCGGTACCAAAAAGATAGGTGAAGCCGGCAAAAGTTTCTTTATTTTTACCTTTGATTTTTGATGAAATAATAAGGGAATATGTGGCGGAATTTTCCAGATCCATTACAGGTTTTAAAACAATGGTTCTTTGATCGTCCTGATAGGTAATCTGAGTGTTAATCAAGGTATTATCTTCCTTCCGGATCTCAATATTTCCGGCAACGGTATTTGTATCCAGACTTGTGCTGAATGTTATAAGAAATTCATCACCGATGGTAATTCCGGATGTTTTTTCTGAAGGATTCAGATTTATCAATCCGCTTTTTGCTTTAAGCAATTGCATGGTACCTGGATCATCATCCGGATTATTTTTATCGCAGGCGAATGCCAGAAACAGTGCGATAAACATACCTGAGAGTAAAAGTATTTTTTTCAAATAGTAAGGTATTAAAATAAGGGAAGGCCGGAAAATCCTGACCTTCCCTTAAGTTTGTAACTAAAATGACTATGGTTTTTCTGAGTTGTACATTAAACCAACTTCAGTTGAAGTAAGCGGTTTATGGAAGATTCTGACATCGTCGAGCATTCCCTTGAAATGGTTTGCAGTGGGGGATGCATATCCGCCCCATGGTTCGTTGTCCCATAAAGTTCCGGCTCTGGACTGGATGAATCCAAAAGCAAGTTCATTAACAACTTCAGGCGCAACACCACCATACTTTAGACCAATGCTGGTTGCAACGATATCGGGTACACCGGTAGGGCTTGCAAATAAATCATGGTCCTGTGTTTTTATCAATTCTCCATTAAGGTAGAAGCTTCTTTCTCTGGTGGTATTATTGTAAACATAGACAATGTGAGCCCATTTTTCCTTAAGGGTTGCATCAATAGCTGCATCGGCCTTGCTGAAAGTAGTACCGATATAACCCTCATTGTCTTTGGTTAAACCATCGCCATTGTAGGCAAGGTCACCACCTGTTGCTGTAGCAGTATCTCCAATGTTAAAACTAACAGGCATTTTGAAGCCTTTGAAATCGCCATTGAGCTCAAACTGGAAACCAAAGAAAGCACCCAGTCCGATTACGAAATGACCGTGACCTGCTTCCATTCCTTTCATCCAGAAACTCAGGGTAAAGTCCTCAGTATCCATCAGGTCGTCGCCATTGGGATATTCAATAATACTGGATGTTCCGTTAAAGCTTGCTGCTTTTCCGGCGGAAGCTTTACGACTGTCCACATAGCTGATATCCACAACACCACCTGCAGCAGGATTCCATGCACCTACAAGGTCGTTTGCTGTATTTTCAAAACTCCAATGTGCAACAACTCCTGCAGGAACAAAATTTCCGTTCGTAGTGAAAGTACGTGCGAAAGCTGTGTTTGAAAGTCCATCCGATGATTCCAGACCTGCACTAAAGCTCAGTTCGAACAAAGCACCACCTCCAAGAGGATCAGCCGGAGTAATGGTTATTGTTTTTCCGGAAACGGTAATGTTAAGCTCAATATCCTGATTGTCATAGTCCTGGTTCAGTTTGATATTTGCGGCTGTTGCCGTTGTAGCATCAACGTTAGTGTTAAATGTAGCAACAATTGTTGGCTCGTTCGGAACAGTATTTGGTGAAATAGCACCATTCAGATCTATATCTCCTGCCACAAGACTGATAAGCTTGAGGGGTGCGGGATCTTCGTCTTTTTTACAACTACTTACCACAACTGCTATTGAAGCAAATGCGATGAGTAAACTAAATACAAAATTTTTCTTGTTCATACTCGATTTATTTAAAGGTTAAACTATTAAGATAATTATTGCCAAAACGTATTTTGTTCCAGAGAGCCTTGTGAGATATCCACCTCCGATTGCGGAATAGGAAAATAGTTGTGTTTTCCGGCCTGAAAGCCAAGCGGGCCAAGTACTGCTTCCGCTTTACCTGTGCGTATCAGATCCCAGAACCGATGCTGTTCCATTGCCAGTTCATGTCTTCTTTCTTCCAGAATAAGATCACGAAGTGCGTCTTTACCGGTTTCGGTGATTTCGGGGAGAATGGAAGCATTGCCGGCACGAGCCCTGGCTCTTACTTCCTCAAGGTAAACGAGTGCATCACCCGGATTATTGTCTTCATTCAGCGCTTCTGCTGCAATCAGCAATACATCAGCATAGCGCATGAGTCTGCGGTTATGTCCCCATCGCGTAATGGTATTGTTTCCCGGGCTCCAGACTTTCTGATTGTAACACGCAATTTCCACAACCT
>CAYOLQ010000045.1:0-26026 GCA_964404825.1 uncultured Chitinophaga sp. | reverse complement strand
TTCTCTGTGGTTCTCTGTTTTATCTCCGTGAGCCTCCTTGTAAGAGGTATTACACTGAGAACCAAAAAGATTGAAGAAGAGTTACACAGAGCCTTAAAAGATACCTTCATCTATCTTTTTCAAGTCCGACTTATAAACTATAATTATTTATTTTTTAGAATTCCTTTTGAGAAAGCCTCTTTTTTTGATTCTTTATCTTCGAATTTAGGGTTATCGCACAATTAGATGTAATAATAAAAAATTATTAACTTGAACCCATATTTGTATGCTAAATCATGTACGAGGACGATTCTTCCAAAACCGGAATTGAACTAAAAAGCGAAGAAGTAAAAGAAATTCTTGGGCACATACCTCATTGGATCATCCGCTGGGGAACAGTCATTGTGTTTTTAATCATCTCATTTATCATAATGGGAAGCTGGCTTTTTAAGTACCCCGACATGATAAATGCAGAAATCCTTGTAACCACAGAAAATCCGCCATCCAACGCTGTTGCCCGCACCAATGGCAAAATCATGCAGCTTTTTGTAAAAGATAATGAAGAGGTAAAGGCCTCTCAATTGCTTGCATTAATTGAGAACCCGGGAAAGCTGGAAGATATTCTCCGGCTAAAATCGGAGATGGATTCCTTCCGCATTCATTCTGAACGTGTTGGAATGTTTAAACCGCAGACCTTCAGCGGAAGCATTGTTCTTGGCGACATTCAACCTTCCTATGCAAATTTTCAGAAGCAATATAACGATTATGTCCAGTTTGTTGAACTCGATTATCACGAACAAAAAATAAATTCCCTTAAGACTGAAATAGGGAAATATCAGGATTATTCAAGGAGACTAAATAGTCAGAGCAATATATTAAAACAGGAGCAGAGTCTGGCTTCACGGCAGTTTAAAAGAGATTCAACAGTATTTGTGCAGGGAGTAATTCCCGAATCTGATTTTGAAAAATCCAAAGCATCATACCTGCAGAAACAATATGCATATGAACAATCCCGGATAACACTTGCCTCCAACGAAATTCAGATATCCATGCTCTCACAGGAGATTCTTGACCTTGAACTAAAAGGGTCAGAAGATGGCGGCCGGTTAAGATCATCAGTGGATGAGGCTGCAAATAAACTGCTCGCTTCAATTGGAGACTGGGAACAAAAATATGTCCTGAAATCTGCTGTTGACGGAGTTGTAAGTTTTACGCGAATATGGAGCCAGAATCAGGACGTGAGGGAGGGTGACCTTGTGATGTCGGTTATACCCAAAAATCCGGGTCAGATTATCGGTAAAGTCAGTCTTCCGGTTTCCGGCGCAGGTAAAGTTAAACCCGGTCAGTTTGTCAATATCAAGTTTGCAAATTATCCATACCTGGAATTTGGTATGGTGAAGGGTCAGATTCGCAACATATCTCTTGTGGCAAGCGATAAGGAGTATTCGGTTATCGTTGATTTGCCGGAAGGACTTAAAACCGGTTATGGCACGGAACTGGAATTTAGCCAGGATATGCAGGGAATTGCCGAAATTATTACCAACGACAGAAGACTTCTTGAACGAATTGTACTGCCGGTAAAAGCTGCCTTTGCGCGACAAAAACAAATATCTTCAGAATAATATACATTTAAAGCCACAAACGCACTGCTGATTCAGTGCATCTGTGGCTTCAATTCGTGTTCGGGTTTATGTGTCAGATTATTTCTTCCACATCTTTTCCATATCTTCCAGTGATTTACCGTTGGTTTCAGGAACAAATTTCCACACAAACCATGCTGCCAGAAGTCCCATTACTCCGTAAATCCAGTACGAAAATCCCTGATGAAATAAACTGGTAAGAACCGGATTTCCATCCATGATAGGGAATGTCCATGAAATTATCAGATTAGCAACCCATTGCGCCGCAACAGCAATAGACATAGCGCTTCGGATGCTGTTCGGGAAAATCTCCGAAAGCAATACCCATGTTACCGGACCCCACGACATGGCAAAGAATGCGGTATAAAGGAGCATGAACAGTAATGATGTCATACCCAGCTTCTCCAGATAAAAAGTGAAACCAAGCAGAATCATGCTAAATGCCATGCCCAGCGCCCCAATTATCATGAGCGGTCGTCTTCCGAAACGGTCTACAGTAAATATTGCAATCACAGTAAAAGAGAGGTTAACTGCCCCGACAATAATGGTTTGTAGAAGCGAAGTGTCTGTACTTGCTCCCATATTACTGAAAATTTTGGATGCATAATATAAAACCACGTTAATCCCGACAAACTGCTGGAAAACGGAGAGTAAAATAGCAACAATAAGAATCATCCCTCCATAACTGAGCCAGGGAACTTTTTTTTCTACCAGTGTTCCTTTAATATCCGCTAAAACACTGTCAGCTGTTTCTCTGCCCGAAAGCTTTGTTAAAACTTTTAAGGCGGCAGCATCCTGATTTTTCATTACCAGAAACCTTGGAGTTTCAGGTACCAGAAACAGCAACCCGAGAAACATAAATGCAGGGACAATTTCAGAACCAAACATCCATCTCCATCCAATGGTATTAATCCATTCTTCAGGCTGACCTTTTGCGATAGCATAGTTTACAAAATATACCACCAGCATACCGAATATTATAGCAAACTGGTTCAGTGAAACCAGTTTACCACGGATATTGGAGGGCGCTATCTCGGCAATGTACATGGGTGAAAGCATGGAAGCCAGACCTACACCAATACCTCCAATAACCCTGTAAAAGATGAATGAGCTTATTACATGGGCATTCATGAAATTCATTTGTTCTGGTATTGCCGATCCCAATGCAGAAATCAGAAATAGTACCGCTGCCAGAATCAGACCTTTTTTGCGACCCATCGTCTGACTTACATATCCGGCGATAGATCCCCCGATAATACAACCCATCAGTGCACTCGAAATAACAAATCCATTAATTGAATTCGCTATGTTTTCGGTAAGGATATTGGGAAGAGCAAGAAATTTAAAGTAAACAACAAGTCCTGTAATCACGATAAGCACCATACTGTAAACCGATCCCTTTATTGCCCCGAAAAGCTTAAAAAAGAACGAGTTGATAAGTACTGCAACAATCGCAAAGCAGATACCTGCAGCGAGTTTAAACTGAATAATAACTTTAACCGCCAGCTCAGGATTTTCCCTTAGAGGTGCTATAAAAAAGCTTTCCAGAGCCTGGATAGCGCCATTTATAACTGCTGTGTCGTAACCAAACAAAAGGCCGCCTAATGTGGCAACAATGGTCAACGCAAGGATATAAAAGCGATTGTGACTTATTGCTTTCGTCATATGTATTTTTTTGACTTGTTAATTGTTTATAAAAAGGTTCAACTCTATCTCTCCCTGAGACTGTTAGTCTAAATATACTGATTTATAATCGACTCATAAAGCTCCTGTTTACCGCTCAGTTGCTTGGGTTCACCAAGTTCTAAGGCAAGTGCTCTAAGATCTTCAAGTTTCAGCTCTCCTTTTTCAAATCGAAGTCCATGACCTGAATCGAAGGATGCGTATCTGGATTTCTTCATTTTTGGAATATCGGATTTTGCAATAATGGTGTGTGCAATCTCAAAAGCTCTTGCAAAAGCATCCATTCCCGCAATATGAGCAATAAACAAATCTTCCAGATCAGTTGAATTCCTTCTGGTTTTTGCATCGAAATTGATACCTCCGGTTGTTAATCCGCCTGCATCAATAATTACAAGCATGGCTTCGACAAGTTCATAAATATTTATAGGGAACTGATCGGTATCCCAGCCATTCTGATTATCACCACGGTTCGCATCGATACTTGCGAAAAGACCGGCGTCGGCGGCTACCTGCAATTCGTGCTGAAATGTATGTCCGGCAAGAGTTGCATGGTTCACTTCAATGTTCATTTTAAAATCACCTGCCAAACCATATTTATTCAGGAATCCTATCACCGTTGCTGTATCAAAATCATACTGATGTTTGCTGGGCTCCATCGGCTTGGGTTCGATAAGAAATGTACCTTTAAAACCATTTCTTCTTGCATAATCTTTTGCCATATGAAGGAATTTTGCCATATGGTCAAGTTCGCGTTTCATATTGGTGTTCAAAAGACTCATATAGCCTTCGCGCCCTCCCCAGAATACATAATTTTCTCCTCCGAGTGCTATGGTTGCATCGAGTGCATTTTTCACCTGAGTTCCGGCAAAAGGCAATACACCAAAATCAGGATTTGTTGCTGCTCCGTTCATATACCGTGGGTGAGAGAACAAATTTGCCGTTCCCCATAACAGTTTAATACCACTTGCTTTCTGTTTTTCTTTGGCATAATCCACCATAAGCTGAAGCCTTTTTTCGGTTTCATTGATACTATCACCTTCTGCCACAAGGTCGAAATCGTGAAAACAATAAAAAGGCATGCCCATTTTGCTTGTAAATTCAAAAGCTGCATCCATACGGTCTTTTGCTTTCTCAACCTCGTCTTTTTTTGTTTCCCAGGGGAAGTTTTTTGTACCTGGTCCAAAGGGGTCTCCACCTGTGCCGGTCATTGTATGCCAGTAGGCCATAGCAAAACGCATATGTTCCTTAAGCGTTTTTCCATTTATCACTTTCTTTTCATCATAATATTTGTAGGAAAGAGGATTCTTGGATTCTTTTCCTTCAAATTTTATCTTTCCGATCCCCGGAAAGAATTCCTTGTTACCTGTTACATAATCCATAATTGTATGATTAAATTAATGAAGTTAATTGTCTATGCCATTCTTTATATGCCGATAAATACTGAGTTGATTTTGATGTATCGGGATCAATCCTGCCTATCAATCTGAGATTTCTGAACGCTTCTTCAGGCCCCTGATAAATGCCGGCCCCAATCCCGGAACCTTTGGCTGCACCTATGGATCCATCGGTATCATACAATTCAATTGATGCTCCACTGATGCCTGCAAGTGTATCTCTGAAAACCGGGCTTAAAAACATATTGGCATTTCCTGCGCGTATTACAGATGGATTAATACCGATAGTCTTCATAATCTCCATTCCATAATAAAATGAAAATACGATTCCTTCCTGTGCTGCCCTGACAATATGAGCATGTTTATGAATATTGAACTGAATGTTGTTCATTCTTCCGCCTGTTTCGCGGTTTCCAAGCATTCTTTCGGCTCCGTTACCAAAAGGTAATATACTCAGGCCTTCAGACCCGATAGGAACCTTCGCTGCCATATCATTCAGGGAAGCATAATCTTTACCGGGAAGTGACAGCTGACTTTTTACCCAGGAGTAAAGAATTCCTGTTCCATTGATGCACAACAGCACACCAAGTCTGTTTTTACCCGCTGTATGATTCACATGTGCAAAAGTGTTTACCCTCGATTGCGGGTCGTATTTAACCTCCCCGCTTACTCCATATACTACTCCGGAAGTGCCTGCTGTTGCTGCTATTTCTCCCGGATTAAGAACATTAAGTGAAAATGCATTATTGGGCTGATCGCCTGCCCTGTAAGAAACAGGTATTCCGGCAGGAAGACCTGTTTCTGAAGCAATAGATCCCATAAGATTTCCCTGAATACTGAATGTAGGAACGATATCAGGAATAAGTGCCTTATCAAATCCGTAATAATCCATAAGGGTAGTTGAAAGCCTATTTTCTTTAAAATCCCAGAGAATTCCTTCTGAAAGCCCTGATACGGTTGTGTTTATTTCCCCGGTGAGTTTCATGGCGATGTAATCTCCCGGAAGCATAATTTTGTAAATTTTGCTGTAAAGTGCTGGCTCATTATCCTTAACCCACTTGAGTTTGGATGCTGTGAAATTACCGGGGGAGTTAAGTAGGCCGGAAAGACACTTTTCGTGGCCAATTGCATCAAATGCTTTTTCTCCATAGGGTACAGCACGACTGTCGCACCAGATAATGGACGACCTGAGTACATTCCGATCCTTGTCGATAAGAACTAAACCATGCATCTGATAGGAGATTCCTATACTGACTATTTTTCCGGCATCAATTCCGGATTGTTTGAGTGCCTCTGCGATAGCAAGTTTGAGATTTTTCCACCAGTCTTCAGGTTCCTGTTCTGCCCATCCCGGATTCAGAGCTTTTATGCTCATTTCCTGTTTGGGATGAAAAGCAGAACCAAGACATTTACCGCTGGAAGCCTCAATTATGCTCGCTTTTACCGATGAGCTGCCGATGTCGAATCCGAGTAAGTACATTTCTTTCAGGTTATTTAATACGTATTAATTTTTAATAACATAATCATCCAAAATAATTCTTGTGACCAGTTGACAAATTCTACCCATTTCTAAAACTGAAACCCCATAAGCCTCATCCCGGCCCTGTCGTATATTTCCTTATCAAACTTATAAAGCCATGCAGGTTTATGGGCAACATCCTTTTCTTTAGTATTTGTCCGGACAAGATATTCTGCTTTCAGAATTTTTTTTCTGAAATTGCGGTTATCAAGTTCTTCCCCAAGAATTTTTTCATATAAATTCTGTAGCTGTCTTATGGTAAAATTTAATGGAAGCAATTCAAATCCAATGGGCTCAACCTGAAGCCTGTTACGAAGAGTTTTCAATCCTCTTTGAAGAATGTCATAATGGTCAAATGCAAGTTCGCTGATTTCACCGGGTTGGAGCCAGACAGCATTGTTTTTATTTACAAGTTCCTGCTGACTTTCACTAATTTTAATTAAGGAATAAAAAGCTACAGTTACCACACGCTCAATAGGAAGCCCGGTTGTTTCACGAAGCCATTGCAGGTCCTTTTTTTTGTTTATCCTTCTGGGGGAACCAAAAACTGATAATTGCTTCAGGAAAATATCCGTCAGACCAGTTAGTTCTTTTAAAACCCTGCAGGCTGCAGTTTCCAGATCCTCTTCATCGGTAATGAAATCACCCGGTAATTTTAAATCAGTGCTGACTTTCCCTGATACTCCTTCATTAAGCCTGCGCTTTATAAGCAATACCTTAAGGTCTACACCATCAAAACCGAAAATTACACAGTCGACAGATATATGAGGATTAAGTTTTAGCAAGCATTCAGGTATTAATCGACACCAAACTTAGCGTAAAAAATACGTTAAGTCAAGACGCTAATGCAATTTAGAATAATTCTAAATAAAAAATATCCGGAAACGTTAAAGATTCTACTGTTTTTCGGGAGGTAATGAGAAAGTAAATGTGCTGCCTTTTCCGGGCTCGCTTTGCACGCTAATAGTCCCTTTATGTCTGTTGACAAATTCCTGACAAATAATCAATCCAAGTCCTGTGCCGGTTTCTCCTGATGTTCCCACACTGTTATGGAATTCGTCAATTCTGAATAGTTTCTGGAGGGTTGGCTGGTCCATACCAACACCATTGTCGGTGATGCTTACAAAAATTTTATCGGTATCCGAAAAAGCTTTTACATTAATTTTTCCTGACTTGGGTGTGAATTTGAGCGCGTTAGTAAGGAGGTTTCGGACAACCGTATTTATCATATTGGCATCAGCATAGCTGATTAGTTTTTCGGGAATATCATATTTAATTTCAATCTCTTTATTTTGTGCAATCAAGCTATCCATCTGAATATTTTCAAACAGGATTTGTGAGATATTAATGTTTGCAGGTGAATATTTGATGTTATTGGTTTGGGTGCGTGACCAGGCCAAAAGATTCTCGAGTAAATTATATGCAGAGGTAGATGAGTCTTTAATAAGCTTCAGAAACTCTTTTTTCCTTTCTTCTTCAATGGAATCATAGTTTCGGGTAAGTAAATCGGAGAAGCCCATAATAGAATGAAACGGATTTTTTAAATCATGCGCAATGATGGAGAAGAATTTATCTTTGGTTGCATTCAGTTTCTTCAGCTCATCACGATTCTTTTCAATCAGATCCTTTTGTTTGTTAATTTCATGCTCAGCGCGTTTTACTTTTGTAATATCGCTGTCGATGGCAATGAGTTTAATAACTTCATTATTTTCATTCAATACAGGGGATATGGTCGTCTGAGACCAGATGTCATTACCATCCTTATCATTAACACAGCCTTCATAAGAAACAGGTTGTCTGGAAATCAATAACTCATCAAGTACTTTGTTGATATCCTTATTTGAAGAAATATCCCGTAGGTTGATAACTATCTCTTCACCTTCTTTTTGATTACTGGAACCGTAATATTTTTCATACCCACGATTTCTGTACTCAATATTTCCTGAGGGATCCATGATGATGATAACATTGTCGGTATGACTTGCAACCAGTGAAAGTTTTTCAAGCTGACGGTTCACCTGCATAAGATAATCCGATTGGGCATGCAATTCTTCTGACTGCTATTGAATTTCTTCCTGTCTCTCTTCGAGCAGAGTATTTGCCTCCTGAAGATTTCTTTGTTCTCTGAGGAGTTTGCCTTCATTTATTTTTTGAAGGGTAATATCTCTTCCTATACCAATTATGCCAATGATTTTGCCTTTATCATTCTTAAAGGGGACTTTAGTTGTTGATACAATTATTTCGTTGCCGTCCAAATCGAGTCCGCGTTCTTCTTTATTAATCAGAGAAATACCTGATTTCATTAGTTCCTGCTCGTCCCTGAAATATTCTCCCGCAAGGTCTTTGGCATAAAAATCAAAATCAGTTTTACCAACCAGCTCTTTTGGAGATTTCACTCCCATGACATTGCCCACATTAATATTCCCGGCGATAAACCTGCTTTTCCGATCCTTGATATAAATCCGGTCGGGCATGTAGTCAATAAGTGTAAAAATAAGCTGATTCTCGGGAAGAGAATCGTCCATAATTCCATTACCGTCTTGAGATTTCAACTTTTTTCTCAGAATAAGAATATAGCTACCAAGTAAAATGACGATAACAATAAGGCCAATCAATAGTATTTCCGTCAGACCAAAATCAGATTTTACTGATGAAGCTGATGAATCAATCATTTGAGCATTAATATTTATAAAAGGCAAATTACCTGAAATTACAAGAAACAAACCCCGGGTAGAGAGGGGTTTTCTTATCATTGTAGTTTTCAATTTAGTTGTTTTTTTGTCTTTTACGTTTAGTTATAATCAAAGGTTATACAAATATATTTTTTATAATATCATTTGGTATTTTTTATTGAGAATTTTTGATTAAAACAATCAGTTGTAGAACTACTATGCTAAAAATAAGTCCGCTAAGGGTTAGACTTCAGGATCTTAAGCACGATCAAAAATAAAAAGACCCTCAAAATTACGAGAGTCTTTTTAAAATGTAAATGAAAAAATTATTACCTGTGGGTTGTTGGATTCAGATTTTCGTCCAGTGGTGTCATATCAGGCATAAGCAAATGAACAATTCCCAAAACGATAAGATACAAACTTCCTGCAATAAGAAATGCGAAGAAATATCCTTCAACACCTTTATTATCAAGAACTGATCCCAGACTAAAATCGGCAATGATGCCAGAAAGAGCACCTACCATTCCTCCTATACCTACTACTGAGGCTGTAGCTTTTTTAGGAAACACATCTGATGCAAGGGTGAATACATTTGCCGACCATGCCTGATGACCAGCTGCTGCAAGTCCTATCAGTAATATTGCAATCCATTGATTATCAACTTTTGTAACAAATGAAACAGGCAGAATGATCAGGGCACAGATGAGAAGGGTTCTTTTCCGGGCTGCATTTATTGAAAGTCCGGTGCTGATCATTTTGGAAGATAACCATCCCCCGAAAATACTACCGGCATCAGCAAGGAGGTAAATTATCAAGAATGGAAGAGCCAGTCCTTTTATATCGACCTGGAACTGATCAAAGAGAAATTTTGCTCCCCAGAAGAGGTAAAACCACCAAACGGCATCGAGTACTTTTGTTAATGCAAATGCCCATGTCTGACGTTTGGGTAGAACCTTTCTCCATGGGATTTTCTCTTCATTTTCCACTACCGAATCGCTTAAAATGTATTTAATTTCTTCCTGCGTAACATGTGGATGATTTTCGGGTTTATGATAAAGTCTGAACCATAAAAATAACCAGATTGAGCTAAGTCCACCGGTAATTAAAAAGGGTATCTGCCAGCCTTTACCATTTTCTGCAACAACAAGTCCGACAACTATAGGTGCCAGAATTGCGCCAACGCTTGTGGCAGCATTAAAAATACCTGTTGCAAGTGCTCTTTCTTTTTTGGGGAACCATTCGGCAACTGTTTTAATACTGGCCGGAAACAGACCGGATTCGCCAAAACCCAGTCCAAACCGGGCAATTGTGAACCCTATGAAACTGAAACTCTTTGTAATTGTGGCATGCAACATGCCAAATATACTCCAGATAGCAATGGATAGTGTAAATCCCTTTTTTGTCCCGATTTTGTCAATTAAACCGCCCATTGTTAATAAACCAAGAGCATAAGCGGCCTTGAAGGCCATATTTATATATGCATAATCTTTATTTGTCCAGTCAAAAAGTTTAAAAAGGGTAGGGGCAAGAACTCCCAGAATACTTCGATCGAAATAGTTTATGCTCAAGGCAAAAAACAATAAGGTCAGGATTCTCCATCTGTAATTACCCTTTGGAGGACTGATTACTACATTTTGTTTCATGGATGGTGGTTTTGATATTCGTTATTTTCGGATTCTTTTATAAAGTGCAACTAATTCGCTTACATTGTCTTTCAGCAGTTTCCAGTCTTTATTTTTGATGATTTCGGGTGTTATCAGGTTTGAACCCATACCAACACAATATACCCCTGCATCGAACCATTTTCTCAGGCTTTCTTCGGTAGGATCAACTCCGCCTGTTGGCATGATGCTGGTCCAGGGTTGAGGACCTCTTACTGTTTTCACAAATTCAGCCCCCCCAACGGATGGGGCAGGGAATATTTTTACAACCTCAGCTCCCAGTTCTTCAGCTCTTGATATTTCTGTGACAGAGCCACATCCCGGTGACCATAATATTTTCCTGCGGTTGCATACAAGTGCCATCTCTTCTTTTATAACCGGAGAAACAATAAAATTCGACCCCAGCTGGATGTAGAGCGAAGCAGTTCCTGCGTCTATTACCGAACCCGTGCCGAGAATAAGTCCGGGCATTTCCTTTATAGCGTATTTGTTAAGTTCTGAAAAAAGTTCATGGGCAAAATCGCCCCTGTTGGTAAATTCAAAAAGTTTTAGCCCGCCTTCGTAGCAGGCTTTCATCACCGACATGCATATTTCTTTGTCGGGGTTGTAAAAGACAGGAATTATTCCTGATTCTTTCATCTGCAGGGCAACCTCAATGCGTGTAAATCGTGCCATTTTATTCTCTTGTTTATGTGATATCCAATTATTCGTTTGAAGGTTTTCCGATTGTAGCCAGAATTCCGCCATCAACATATAATACAATTCCGTTTACAAAATCGGATGCCTTCGACGACAGAAATATTGCGGCCCCGGCGAGATCTGAAGGATTTCCCCATCTGCCGGCCGGGGTGCGGCTTATAATAAAATCGTTAAACGGATGTCCGTCAACTCTTATCGGAGCTGTTTGTGTAGTAGCAAAATATCCCGGACCAATTCCATTTGCCTGAATATTGTACTTAGCCCATTCGGTGGCCATGCTTTTGGTCAGCATTTTTAATCCCCCTTTAGCTGAGGCATAGGCCGATACGGTATCCCTTCCCAGTTCACTCATCATGGAGCACATGTTTATTATTTTACCGTGACCGCGCTGAATCATACCCGGAGCAATGGTTTTGGCCATTATAAAAGGTGCAATAAGGTCAATTTCAATGACATCCCTGAAATCCTGCACCTTCATTTCTATTATTGGCGTTCTTTTAATAATTCCTGCATTATTCACCAGAATATCAACAGGCCCGGCTTCCGATTCAATTCTTTTCACTGCAGCCTGAACCTGAGCCTCATCAGTAACATCGAAATTGTATGTAAACACTTGTATTCCTGCCTTTTCATACTCTTTTTTAGCTGTCTCCAGTTTTTCAGCCGAGTAATCATTTATCACAATCCTTGCACCGGCATTTGCCAGTCCGGTTGCAATTGCCATACCCAAACCGTGGGTGCCGCCGGTGACAAGGGCTGTTTTACCTGTTAAATCGAAAAGTTGAATTGACATATAAATGGGTTTAAGTTTTGAAGTTTATAACAGGTTTGGGTATCTGAAAAAGGAATTTTATTTGATTTGCCGGGGTGTTACAGCATCCATATCACCATAATCCATATTTTCACCAGCCATTCCCCATATAAAACAATAATTTGAGGTCCCTGCGGCTGAATGGATTGACCATGAAGGAGATATAACCGCTTCTTCATTTTTCATCCAGATATGACGGGTTTCTGAGGGTTCGCCCATGAAATGACAAACAGCCTGGTCTGCCGGTACTTCAAAATAGAAATAGGCTTCCATTCTGCGACTATGAACATGGGGAGGCATGGTATTCCATACACTGCCTGTCTTCAGTTCTGTCATTCCCATCTGCAACTGACAAGTCTCAACAACAGAATTTACAAGTAATTTATTTATTTTTCGGGCATTTGATGTTTCGGGGGATCCGAGTTCAACCACCACTGCATCAGAAAGGGTGACGAGTTTATCCGGAAAATTTCTGTGAGCAGGTGCAGAATTAAAGTAGAAGCGGGCAGGTTTAGCAGGATCTTCGGAACTGAACAGAATAATTTTATTTCCCATACCAAGGTATAGCGCCTCTTTATACTTAAGTGTGTAGGTTTTATCATCCGCTTTTACAATACCGGTGCCTCCGGTATTAATAATTCCAAGTTCGCGCCGATCCAGAAAATATTTCGATTTCAGGGGATCAATGGTAGTAAGTTCAAGAACCTTTTTATCCGGTACAACTCCACCTACAATAAACCGATCATAGAATGAATATACCATATTTATTTCCCCGGTTTTCATGAAATCTGATACCAGAAATTCTTTTCTTATTCTTTCGGTATCATATTGTTTTGCATCGGAAGGATGGCTTGCGTAACGTATACTGAAGTTTACCGACATGTTGAATTGGGTTAAAAATTGATTAAAAACCAAAATACTCCTTTGCGTTAAAATAGCTAATGTCCTGAACTGTTTTGCCTAATAATTTTACATCATTCGGCAATTCCCCGTTTTCCACATCTTTCCCAATCAGATTACACAAAATCCGACGGAAATACTCGTGCCTGGGGAACGACATAAAACTTCTGGAATCTGTGAGCATACCGACAAACCGACTTAATAAACCCAGGCTCGAAAGGGAATTCATCTGTTTCTCCATACCATCCTTCTGATCGAGAAACCACCAGCCCGAACCGAATTGCATTTTTCCCGGGATGCTGCCGTCGTTAAAGTTTCCAATCATTGTAGCAATCAGCTCATTATCACGTGGATTCAGATTATATACGATGGTTTTTGCAAGTTTTTGACTGCTTTCAAGGGAATTAAAAAATTTAGACATCGGCCGGGCAACTTCAAAATCGCCGATAGAGTCATACCCTTTATCCGGACCCAGAAGGCTGAACATTCTGCTGTTATTGTTCCGTAGGGCACCGATATGGAATTGTTGTGTCCAGCCAAGTTCATAATCCATTACTGCCAGCTCATAAAGCAAGGCGGATTTTAAAATCAGCACCTCCCTGTAATCCGGCGTTTTTCCTGCTCTCACACTGGCGAATATTTTTTCAACATCAGAAGTGCTGAAATCGGAGGAATAAAAGGTTTCAAGCCCATGATCGGATAGCCTGCAACCCATGGAATCAAAAAAAGACTGGCGTTTTCTCAGGGCCGAAATTAAATCGGAATAATTATTTATGCTGATGCCCGACACTTCTGAAAGCTTATCGAGATATGCATTATACACTGCCGGGTTTTCTGCTGCCATTGCTTTGTCAGGTCTCCAGGTCGGGAGAATTTTAACCGGAAATTTAAGATTGGAGATTTTTTTATGGCTTTCCAGTGAATCAATCGGATCATCGGTTGTGCAAACAACAGCCACATTCATTTTCTTTAAAAGATTCTGAACGCTGAATTCTTTGGTTTTCAGTTTAATGCTTGCCTCTTTATAGATATGGTCAGCTGAGGAATCATCAAGGATTCTGTCGATTCCGAAATACCTCTTTAATTCCAGATGTGTCCAGTGATACAGCGGGTTTCTCAGCGTGTAAGGAACCGTTTCAGCCCATTTTCTGAACTTCTCTTCATCAGGTGCATTTCCTGTGCAGAATTCTTCAGGCACGCCATTTGCCCGCATCGCACGCCATTTATAATGATCGCCCTCAAGCCAGATCTTTGTCAGATTGGAGAATTGCTTGTCACCGGCAATTTCATCCGGTGGGAGATGACAGTGATAATCGATTATGGGTAAGTCCTTTGCAAACTCATGGTACAGTAATTCTGCTGTTTTAGTCTGGAGCAGAAAATCTTCGTCTAAGAATTGTTTCATAATTTCTTTTTTTTCGACCAGATGCAACTTAAATAACCATTCTCAGATCCCAAATAACCTTCTGAAGTGTCTGTCGTAAATATTTTCAGTTACCTGTTTTCCAACGATTGTCTGATTCTGATTAATGTGACTAATATAAACATTACTGTATTCTGCTGCAACTTTATAGCCAACATGAATCAACTGCCTGAATGATGGATTATATAAAGGGTTTCCGGGAATATGCCTCAAAGTATCTGCGAATTGTTCTCCATCCCATCCTTCAACATCAGCAGGCGGGGGGAGCATTGATTCTTTAATATCAATTACAGTAGCGTATGGAGCGCAAAGTTCAGCTCTTCTCTCATAGGCTTTGGAGTAGATTGATTTCGCAAGGGATAATGCATCCTCACCCGAAAGAGCCAGTCCAATTATCTCTTCCAGCCAGGTTGTGCCTGCAGTTTTTATGTGAATACCTTTATTATGTTTCCGGATTAATTCTGCCATAACAGGATAAATGGAAAACTTGTCGCTTCCGGAATGTACGCTGAGCTTGAGATTTTCGGGCAGGCTGAACTCTTTTACAGCAAAATCAATAACAAGCAAATCCTGTTCAAATTCTTTCCTGAACTGATCAATACTTCCTTCATAGTCGACTCCTTTATTAAAGCGGCCTGTAAATTTTGGAGCTATGGTCTGCACCGGAACGCCCAGTTTCCCCAGAGATGATAAAATAAAAAACAACTCTACCGGACTCTGAGCAGATTCCACCTCGTCCATAGATACTTCTGTAACAAAGTCAGAATTACCTTTTTTTTCTGTAATATGGTTGAAAATCCGCGAGGCTTCCTGAGTAGCAAACAAAAACTTTCCGGCAATTTCCTCAAGGATTTTTTTACTTATATCGAACCGTTCATGAATACCGGGGATGCTAAGAAGTGGGGTATATTTCTCATTTTCCCTGATAAACTGATCAATAGCTTCTTTACCAGCTGATCTTCCTATATAATCGGCAACATCAATAGTAAAGAAATCAGAATGATCAACAAAACGGTCTACATTGTTTATATTTATATGATCGGCATCAACAAAATAATTACCCTTCCACCCGGTTTCTTTTACTGCCTGATTTGCAGCATAACGGGTATCTTCAGGCTCAGAATGAATTATCTGGTGTTCCCTGTTCGATTTGTTCCAGACAGGGGTAATGTCTATTCCCTTTTCTTTAGCCAGAAAAAATGCTTTCAGTTGTGCTTTGCCCTGCTGTCCGAACCGATCTCCGATTCCGAATGAATACTTTCCAAGAGATTTCATATAACTGATTTTTAATTCACCCCTGCCTCATCAATGGT
Organism: uncultured Chitinophaga sp.; assembly: GCA_964404825.1. Taxonomy (GTDB): domain Bacteria; phylum Bacteroidota; class Bacteroidia; order Bacteroidales; genus JACJXF01. Next base: position 10,332 of record CAYOLQ010000045.1, on the reverse strand, counting down.
CAATTCGTATAAAATTATTCCGTGTACGAACACGAATTTTATGTAAAAATAGTTTTATTTATGAAATATTGTATAGTTTTGTTTAAAAATATTTTTGTTTTTAACAGAATGAACAATTAATTCAAAATAAGTTGAGCGTCAGAATAAAAGATATTGCAAAACTTGCCGGTGTTTCTTCGGGAACCGTTGACAGGGTCATACATAACCGCGGAGAGGTTTCATTGGAAACACGCAAAAAAGTGGAAGCTATTCTGGAAAAAGCTGATTACCATCCTGATATTGTTGCCCGGGCACTCACTTCCCGAAAGACATACCTTTTCTCGGTAATTATGCCCGTGTCCGCAGACGGAAAAGACTTCTGGCAGGCTCCTCTCCCGGGAATTGAAAAAGCATTTACTGAAATAGAGCGATTCAATATTAATATTAAGCATTACCTGTTCGACCAGTTTGATCGGAATTCCTTCGCAGCCAAAGCCTTTGATATTCTGGCGGATCATCCGGACGGTATTATGTTTGCCCCGGTATTTCTTGACGACAGCATACGGTTTATAAAAGAATGCAAGTTGCGACAGATACCTGTTGCTCTTTTTAATTCGAATATAGAAGGTGCCGGTGCAAGTTCTTATATCGGACAGGATGCACGACAGAGTGGTTTTCTGGCCGGAAGGCTTATGCAATATGGTGTCAAAACTCACGGGGATGTGCTGATTATTAACCTGGCAGCCAGGAAAGATAACTACAATCATATTATCATCAGGGAAACAGGTTTCAGACAGTATTTTGAGGAACATCAGGAGTCAGAAATCAGGCTTCATACGATAGATACCAACCATGCTTCAGAGGAAAAATTAATCATGGAGTTGGATAGCTCATTTTCCGGATTAGATGTAAAGGGAATTTTTGTGAGTAATTCACGGGTACATAAGGTAGCAGATTATCTCAGGTTAAAGGGTATTAAGGGAATACTTTTAATAGGTTACGATCTTATTCCGGCTAATATTGAAGCTTTAAAAAGTAATGTGATCAGCTTCCTGATTAGTCAGCGTTCGGCTGAACAAGCTTATAAAGCAATTATTACACTTTTTAATCTGGTAGTCTTGAAAAACAAAGTTGAACCTTTCCAACACATGCCGATTGAAATTATCTGTAAAGAAAATATTGATTTTTACGATTCTAAATTCAAGATTTAACTATGGCAAACAATTCATTTTCTGACTTAAAAGATAAAGTCTGCGTAATAACCGGCGGTGGTGGTGTTATCGGAACAGCAATAGCTGAAGCTTTAGCATCTGCCGGAGTTAAAATTGCAATTCTTGATATCCGTGAAGCTGTGGCAGTTTCCTTGGCTTCAAGCTTAAATTCGAGGTTTCATACAAAATGTACCGGACTTGAATGCAACGTTCTTGATAAGGATTCTCTTATAAAAGTTGCAGCCAAAGTCGAAGAACTGCTTGGACCCGTTGATATACTTATTAACGGAGCCGGAGGCAACTCTCCCGAAGCAACAACCCGGCAGGAAGAAGTAAATGCGTCGAATATGGAAAACCTCAATGAAACCTTCTTTGGGCTTAAAATGGAGGGATTTCAAAAGGTTTTCGACCTCAATTTCATTGGAACCGTTCTGCCTTCAATGGTTTTTGGCGAAAAAATGGTGAGAAGAGGAAAAGGCACTATTCTCAATATTTCTTCCATGAATGCCTATAAAGCACTCACTAAAATTCCTGCATATTCGGCAGCAAAAGCTTCCGTGAATAATTTTACGGAATGGCTCGCTGTACACTTTGCTAAAACCGGCGTCAGGGTAAATGCCATTGCTCCGGGATTTTTTCTCACCAACCAGAACAGGTTTTTATTGACGGATGAAAAAACAGGTGAACTGACTCCCAGAGGAAATAAAATTATTGCCAATACTCCCATGGGAAAATTTGGTGAGCCGGAGGATTTACAGGGCGCAGTATTATTTCTCGTATCGGATATTTCGAAATTTGTAACCGGAATATGTATACCGGTCGACGGAGGTTATAATGCCTTCGGAGGTGTTTAAACGTATTTTCCAAAATTCAAAATTTTAATTATAATAATGAAACCTCGTAACGTAATCGTAGCGCAGTCAGGCGGACCCTCTCCGGTAATCAATAGTTCCCTCAGGGGAATTATCGATACCTGTAAAATGTTCCCATCAATATTTGGGAAAGTTTATGCAGGCTGGCATGGCATTGAAGGAGTGCTTAAAGAAGAACTTCTCGATCTGACAGCTCAGGACGAAGAAGAAATTGCTCTTCTCAGAGTCACACCCGCTGCAGGTTCTATAGGCACATGCCGGTATAAACTGAAGAATCATCAGGAAAAGGATTTCGCAAGGATTATGGATGTTTTCCGGGCACACGATATTGGGTATTTCTTTTATATCGGGGGAAACGATTCACAGCACACCGCTTTTAAGGTTAGTGAAATGGCCCGTACCAAAGGGCTTGATATTATTGCCGTAGGCGTTCCCAAAACCATTGATAATGATGTAGGAGACAGTGAATTTAAGTTGATAGATCATACACCCGGATATGGCAGCGTGGCCCGATACTGGTCGCATATTATTCAGAATGCCAACGAAGAAAACATGGGTTCTTCACCCGCTGATCCGGTTCTGGTTATTCAGGCAATGGGCCGCAAAATAGGCTACATTCCTGCTGCATCGCGGCTGGCTGATCCAAAAAGGGAAATGCCATTGCAGATTTACCTCACAGAATCTAATGTCAGCCTTGCAGAATTAACCGACAATGTAAATGACCAGCTGAAAAGGGATGGTCGCTGTATAGTTGTTATTTCAGAGGGATTCGATGCAGGTGAAATCGGCGAAGTGAAAGATGCTTTTGGTCATACTTCATTTGGATCGAGCAAGCTTTCGGTATACCAGTCAGTGGTGAATCACCTGAATTCAGTTGGACTCAAAGCCGGCGGATCTGCCAGGGGTCAGGTTATGGGAACCGATCAGAGAGACGCCATTATTTATGCATCCACGGTTGATCTGGATGAGGCTTACAAAGTCGGACAAAAAGCTGTCGACATTGCCATGAACGACGGAAACGGCTGGATGGCAACTATCCTGAGGTCTCAGGGATTTATTTATAATGTTTGGTACGACAAAGTGCCTCTCGAGAAAGTAGCTTTGTCGGAGCGGAATTTTCCGGAGAAATGGATTAGCCCCTCAAGAGTGGATGTTACTGATGACTTTCTGAATTATGTCAGGCCATTGATTGGCGAGGACTGGGTAAGCGTACCTCTCATTAACGGCATACAGAGATTTACCCGGTTTAAACCGGTTTTTGCAGATAAGAAGCTGGGAAATTATATTCCGGAAGGGAAATAGTTATGTAGCTTTTTAGAATACAAAAAAGTTGTTAATCATTTTTATTTAATACTTTATTCAAAACTCATTTTATGACCAACCCTCAGGATATTCTCCGCAACCTTCGCCCTGTAAAGGAATTTTTTATTGGAATAGATTCCGACGGATGCGCTTTTGATACAATGGAAATAAAACAGAAAGAATGTTTTTGTCCGAATGTAATCCGCTATTTCGAACTACAGAAAATATCCAAATATGCCCGTGAAACCTGGGAATTTGTTAACCTGTATTCGAAAACCCGGGGAGTCAACCGTTTTCTTGCACTGACAGAAACAATGCGACTTCTTTCTGAAAGGCCTGAAGTAAAGGCTCGCGGAATGGAAATCCCGGATATGACTACTCTCCTTGAATGGACGAAAACCGAGAGCAAGCTGGGAAATCCTACTATGGAGAAATACGAAAAGCAAGCCAATGTCCCCATAATCAGCACAACCTACGCATGGTCAGTAAAGGTAAATAAGGATATCGGGGATATGGTTTATGGTATGCCTCCCTTTCCTTTTGTAAGAGAATCGTTGGAAGCCATGAACAAAAAAGCAGATGCACTCGTGGTATCACAAACTCCCCTCGAGGCACTTGAACGCGAGTGGAAAGAAAACCATATCGATCACCTGGTTCGTATGATTGCAGGTCAGGAATATGGCACCAAAACCGAGCACCTCGCACTGGCTGCCAAAAACAAATATCCCGATCACAAGATCCTGATGATTGGCGATGCACCCGGCGATTTTAAAGCTGCCCGTTCCAACAATGTCCTCTTTTTCCCCATAAATCCGGGTCACGAAGAATTGTCATGGGAACGTTTTTACAAAGAGGGACTGCAGCGCTTCTTCGATGGGAAGTTTGCAGGTGACTATGAGAAAGAACTGATCAGGGAGTTTGATGATTATCTTCCTGAAAAACCACATTGGAAATAAGAATAGTCTGCGATCAATACACATTTTAATATACTCCGTCTATGCTATATTACTCAAAGGGTTCCGTAACAACCGACTTATCTCATGAAGATCTGAAAGAAGGTCTTTTTGAGGCCCTGACGAAGCTGGGGAATAAAAAAAGTGTATTGGCGATTCCTCCCGATTTTACACGTTTTCACAGCAGGGCTGGGGAGCTGACAGAAATGTCGTGGCAGTTTTACGGGGATAAGATGAAAGACATCCTTCCTGCACTGGGAACACATACCCCGATGAAACCGGCTGAGATATCCCGGATGTTCGGCAATACACCGCATTCTCTTTTCAGGGAACACGACTGGAGGAACGACATAGTTAGTCTGGGAAACGTACCAGCCGAATTTCTTCACGAGGTTTCCGAAGAAAGAGTAAACTACTCATGGCCGGCACAGGTAAACAAATTGCTTGCTTCAGGAAAGCATGATCTTATTCTTTCTGTGGGTCAGGTTGTACCGCATGAAGTCATTGGCATGGCTAACCATAATAAAAATATCTTTGTAGGTACCGGTGGCGCAGAAGGTATCAATAAAAGTCATTTTCTGGGTGCTGCCTATGGAATGGAGCGAATTATGGGAAGAGCCGACACTCCTGTAAGAAAGGTTCTTGACTATGCATCGGAGCATTTTGGGAAAAACCTTCCGGTAGTTTATGTGCTGACGGTGTTGGGAAAGGATGCTCACGGAGTTCTTAAAACACGGGGATTGTATATAGGTGACGACAGGGAATGTTTTGATCTGGCAGCTGAACTCTCCCTCAAAGTAAATTTTATCGTTCTTAAAAAACCCCTGAAAAAAGTAGTTGTTTATCTTGATCCCTCCGAATTTAAAAGCACCTGGCTTGGGAATAAGAGCATCTACAGAACCCGCATGGCTATTGACGACGGTGGCGAGTTAATTGTACTTGCTCCCGGGCTGAAAGAATTTGGCGAGGACAAGGAGATCGATCGGCTTATCCGGAAATACGGCTATAAAACCACTCCCGAAATCCTTGAGCTAACAAATACGAATGACGATCTTAAAAACAATCTGAGTGCAGCAGCCCATCTGATCCATGGCTCCACCGAAAATCGTTTCAGGGTAAGCTATTGTCCCGGAAACCTGAGCAGGGAGGAAATTACAGCAGCAAACTACAGTTATGGGAATCTGGAAGAAATGAGCAGAAAATACAATCCCGAAGTTTTAAAGGATGGATTTAACACCCTTGCCAACGGTGAAGAAATCTTTTATATTTCGAACCCTGCACTGGGACTTTGGGCTTACGAGGAAAGGTTTAAAAACTCATGAGGAAAATCAAAGTTATAGCAGACGACAAAATACCGTTTCTCAAAGGAGCACTTGAGGACAGGGCTGAAATTGCTTATTTACCGGGAAACAAAATCACGGCAGCGGATCTGAATGATGCAGATGCTTTGCTGATACGAACCCGAACTCAGTGCAATGAATCGCTGCTAAAAGGTACTCCCGTTAAATTCATTGCAACAGCCACCATCGGCTATGATCATATCGATACGGAGTATTGCCGCAGGAACGGTATTTTCTGGACCAATGCTCCGGGATGTAATTCATCTTCGGTTGAGCAATATATTGTTTCGGCCCTGCTGACGCTGGCATTAAAACAAAACCTGAAACTCTCTGAAATGAGCATGGGGATAATCGGGGTTGGTAATGTAGGTTCAAAAGTTGCCCGTGCTGCAAAAATACTGGGAATCAGAGTCCTCCTGAACGACCCTCCCCGCGCTATTGCCGAAGGTCTGGATGGTTTCGAATCCCTTGAAAAAATTCGCCGCGAAGCCGACATAATCAGCTTTCATGTTCCCCTAAACTTTGAAGGTGCTTATAAAACTGTCGGGATGGCAAACAGTAGTTTCTTTTCCGGACTTAAAAAAAATGTGATTCTGATTAATTCTTCCCGGGGAGAGGTAATAAATGAATCTGATTTGCAAAACGCACTGAATAACGAACAAATCGGATCCCTGATTTTGGATGTCTGGAATAATGAGCCCAAAATAAATATCAGATTGATGGAGGCTGCTAAACTTGTCAGCCCTCATATCGCAGGCTATTCCACCGATGGGAAAGCCAACGGAACAAGCATGAGTATTAAGGCTTTAAGTAATTATTTTAATCTGGGTTTGGGCGACTGGTCACCTGAAAATATTCCCTCACCTCAAAATCAGGAAATAATTGCTGATTGCACAGGCAAAACAGAAATTGAGATACTTCATGAAGTATATACCCAGACCTATGACATTGCGGAAGATGATGTAACACTCAGGGGGGATCCCGATGGATTTGAAGCCCAGCGCGGAAGTTACAGAATTCGCCGGGAGCCGAATGCCTTTTCTGTCAAGCTGTTGAATAACTCCTGGTCAGGATTAGAGGAAAAGTTCGAAAAGCTTGGATTTTCAGTATTAGCACCAAATTGTTTTTGTGAAATATAAATAATAAAAAAATGAAGAAACTTGGAGATATTGGATTAATCGGACTCGCCGTGATGGGCGAAAACCTGGTGTTAAACATGGAACGAAACGGCTACACAGTTGCTGTTTATAACCGTACGGTTGACAAAGTGGATAAATTTGTACAGGGGAGGGGCAAGGGTAAGAATTTTATCCCTGCACACAGCATTCAGGAGCTGGTAAATTCGCTGGAACGCCCCCGCAAAGTGATGATGCTGGTAAAAGCCGGAAAGCCTGTTGATGATTTTATCGATCAGCTTATTCCTTATCTGGAGCCCGGTGACATCATTATCGATGGCGGAAATTCACATTTCCCCGATACAATCCGCAGAACAAAATATGTTGAAAGCAAGGGGCTTTTGTTTATTGGCACAGGTGTTTCGGGTGGAGAAGAGGGAGCATTAAACGGACCTTCCATTATGCCTGGGGGATCAGCGAAGGCATGGATGCATGTAAAACCAATTTTTCAGAGTATTTCGGCACAGGTAGATGGAATTCCCTGCTGCGACTGGGTTGGTAACGATGGAGCAGGACACTTTGTAAAAATGGTTCATAACGGAATTGAGTATGGCGATATGCAGCTCATTTGTGAGGCATACCAGATTATGAAGACCCTGCTAGGCATGGATGCAGCTGAAATGCATAAAGTTTTTGCCGAATGGAATAAAGGAGATCTCGATAGTTACCTTATTGAAATTACCAGGGATATATTGGGATACACTGAAAACGGTGAAGCCCTCGTTGAGAAAATTCTAGATACAGCGGGACAAAAAGGAACCGGTAAATGGACGGCTGTAAGTGCACTGGATATGGGCATTCCACTTACACTTATCGGAGAGTCGGTTTTTGCAAGATGCCTATCCGCCCAGAAGGATGAAAGGGTTATTGCATCGAAAATATTAAGCGGACCGAAACCTGTTTTTGCGGGGGACAAAAAGCAATTCATCGAAGATATCAGACAAGCGTTGTACGCATCCAAAATTATTTCATACGCTCAGGGATACGCGCTCCTTCGTGAGGCCGCAAAAGAATATAAATGGGATCTGAATTATGGGGAAATCGCACAGATGTGGCGTGGCGGTTGCATTATCAGGTCAGCATTTTTAGGAAAAATAACTTCGGCATTTAAAACAAACCATGATCTCACAAATCTGTTACTTGATCCCTTCTTTAAAGGGAAAATTGATGCAGCAGGCGGAGGCTGGAGGAGAACGGTAACCGCAGCTTTCAATAACGGTATTCCTGTTCCTGCTTTCAGCAGCGCGCTATCCTATTACGACGGGTACCGCTCCGAGCGACTTCCGGCTAATCTTTTGCAGGCACAAAGGGATTATTTCGGCGCACACACATACGAAAGAACCGATAAACCCAGAGGCGAATTTTTTCATACAAACTGGACAGGCAGAGGAGGCGACACAGCCTCGACAACCTATTCGGTTTAGGAGGTATGATTTAAAAGGGGCTTTCGCCCCTTTTTTTTGTATAATTTTTTCAATACATTTAGATTCTGATTAAAATAATCAAATAATAACACCTAATCCTGATTTTATGAAAGCCGCTATTCTGAATTTACGCACAAACATAAAACCCGTTCTGACACTATTGATTGCTGTAATGCTTTCAATACCTGCTTTTTCAAATGTTAAACTTCCGGGAGTGTTAACCAGTAATATGGTTCTTCAGAGAAACAAAGAAATAAAGGTCTGGGGCTGGGCTGATAAATCTGAAAAGGTGAGCGTCAGCTTTAACAATAAGACACTTTCTGACCGGGCTGATGCTTCAGGAAAATGGATGGTGGTTTTTCCTGCAATGAAAGAGGGAGGTCCTTATACAATGCTGGTAAAAGGGAAAAACACTATACGTCTGGATAATATCCTTATCGGAGATGTCTGGGTTTGCTCCGGACAGTCGAATATGGAATGGGTAGTAAAAAACACAAATAACAGTACATTTGAAATTGCCAATGCAGATTATCCTCAGATTCGTCTGCTCACTATTCCCAAGAACCTCCAGTATTACCCGGTAAATGATATTGAAGGATTAAAATGGAATGTGTGCTCGCCCCAGACCATCAGCAGTTTTTCAGCCGTTGGATATTATTTCGGGAGAGATGTATACAAAGAAACCAATGTGCCAATCGGGCTTATAAATACAAGTTGGGGAGGAACAAATGTTGAGGCGTGGACCAGCACAGATTTTATATCACGGGTTGAAGAATTTAAAGCCATCGCAGAAAATCAGAAACCCTTGTCGCCGGCGGAAGTTGAAGCCATGCAGTTAAAGAAAATGAAAGTTCTTTTTTCGCGCTTCGGACTCGATCCCTCGAAACCTTTAAATACAGATTCATGGAATAAGCCGGGAATTGAGCTGAATTACTGGGAAGATATTGAAGTCCCCGGCACCTGGGAAACCAAAGGAATTGGTGAGGTTGATGGAATAATCTGGTTCAGGAAAGAGGTGAGTATCCCTGAAAACCTTGCCGGTAAAGAATGGACGCTGTTGCTAGGGAAAATTGATGATGGTGACAAAACCTACATCAATGGAATTCAGATAGGGGAAACATCCGATAAATACAGCGATTTCAGAGAGTACAAAATTCAGGCGGGCATGCTGAAACCGGGAGTTAACCTTATTGCCGTAAGGGTTGAAGATACTGGTGGTGGCGGTGGTTTCTGGAGTAAGGCGGAGGAAATGAAACTGGAAACAGCTTCCACGGAGATTCCTCTGGCAGGAACCTGGAAATGCAGGCTTTCGCCCGAATCGTTGCGGATAAATACATCAAATAATAATCCTAATACAGTGCCCTCCTGTTTATTTAACGGGATGATAAATCCCCTTTTAAACCTTTCGGTAACAGGTGCAATCTGGTATCAGGGGGAGTCGAATGCATCAAGGGCGTACCAGTACAGAACCCTGTTCCCATTGATGATTGAATGCTGGAGGGAGAAGTGGAATCAGCCTGATTTGCATTTTTTATTTGTTCAGCTGGCAAATTTTATGAAAGCTGATGAACAGCCGGTTGAAAGTGAATGGGCCGAGCTCCGTGAAGCACAGCTTCTGACACTAAACCTTCCTAATACAGGAATGGCGGTAACAACCGATATCGGTGAAGCTGAAGATATCCATCCGAAAAATAAGCAGGATGTAGGAAAGCGACTGGCTCTGCAGGCACTGAAAAATGTGTATGGCAAAAATGTTGTTAATAACGGACCTGTATATAAATCATTGAAAGTTGAAGGTGAAAAGGCTATTCTCACATTTGATACACAGGGCAGCAAGCTTGTTGCAAAGGATAAATACGGATATGTAAAAGGTTTCAGCATTGCCGGAGCGGATAAAAAATTCTATTGGGCCAAAGCTGTGATAAAGGGAGAGCAGATTATTGTGTATTCTGAGAATGTTCCTTCACCTGTTGCCGTAAGATACGCATGGGCAAATAATCCTGATGATGCTAATCTATACAATTCTCAGGGCTTGCCGGCATCGCCGTTCCGGACGGATGAGTGGGAGGGGATTAC
>CAYOLQ010000044.1:20985-26193 GCA_964404825.1 uncultured Chitinophaga sp. | reverse complement strand
GGGACAATTCTCACACCTGTATTTATGATTTTCTTTCCTGTTGACCTGGCAATAGGTCTGACAGGCATTGTACACTTATTCAATAACCTTTTCAAACTTCTCCTGCTCAGACGACAAGCCGACAAAGAAGTTGTGTTACGATTTGGTATTCCTGCTGTTATTGCTGCTTTCGCTGGTTCATGGCTTCTACTTAACATCACAGACCTCAAACCACTTTTCGGGTATGAGATGTTTGGGAAATCATTTGAAGTATTTCCCCTTAAATTCATCATCTCTGTTCTGCTTATTATTTTCGCAACAATAGACATAATTCCATATTTCAACAAACTACAATTCAGTAAAGACAAACTTTCAATTGGTGGCGCATTGAGCGGGTTTTTCGGAGGTCTGTCAGGTAATCAGGGAGCATTGCGAAGCGCATTTCTGATAAAAGCAGGTCTTTCTAAAGAGGCGTTTGTGGCAACAGCAGTCGTGGTTTCTACTTTTGTTGACTTTACACGACTTGGTGTTTACGCCACAAAATTCACCAAAGCCGGACTAACCGACAATCTGACATTGGTTATCTGTGCTACTTTATCGGCCATAGTGGGAGCTTATATTGGCAACAAACTTTTAAAGAAAATAACACTCAGGTTTTTGCAGGTAACAATTGCCATTCTGCTGATTATTACTTCACTCGCCCTGGGTGCAGGATTTATTTAAAAATAACACGATTGTACTTTCCTCAAAATTCTCTCTCACTATTTCATTTTCAATTAATATCTGCTAAATTTATTGTCGAATTCAGATTTCCCGATAACAGCATTTTGAAAACCTTAATAATCCTGATTCCTTTCAATCCTTCAATTGAATAATCTGACATAAAACCACAATCCCATGAAAAATGCAATCGCTTTCCTTATGATCTGTTCATTTTTCCTGCTTAAGGCAAACGGACAGGCAATTCCTGAAAAAGATGCCCAACTGATGGACTCCTTCATCAAAACTATGCTGACATTTGAAAAAGAGAAAATTGAGTCTGAATCACTGCAAAAGGTTTTTACCGGTTCTTTCTATACGGTTACCCCAGCCTACACCCAGAGTGGAGGTGTCGCGAAATGTATATCTTATTCAGTGGTCATAAAAAACGGTAAATTACATGAACTTGAGAATGTGGATGAAACCAAACCGCTTGATCTACTTTTTTCATTACTGAATGAAAGCTTCACTTTGAGTTCAGAGGCCGATGCTGTTACTTTCGAAATGGCAATCGATAATCTTTACCCAATGCAATGGTCTGATAGTGAAGAGGAGAAAAAGCACTATAAACAGGATAATAAATGGATGTTTCTCAGGGGAGATTTTTTCGGATCAAAAAAAGGGTTTATTGTAACTGTTGATCAGAACTCAAAAATTGTACTGATTGATTATGATCTGGAGGCAGTTAAACAGGAATAAGCCCGCCTAATATAACAGAATTTATTTTTATGAGATTAGAACAACTTGGATTTAACCCACAGCTTGAGGAATACGTCAGCAAAAACAATCTTAATAGTTTCGATATAGGACGTATTATTGCCGAACACAAGGAACGTTATGTACTATCCACGGAAAAAGGTGAATTCGAAGCCGAAATAACAGGAAACATGCGTTTTACGGCCAAAAACCGTGAAGATTTTCCCGCAGTGGGAGATTGGGTTGCCGCGACGGTTTATGATTCCGATTTTGCTATAATTCATAAAATACTGCCGCGGTTCTCCACCATCAAAAGACAGGCAGTTGGACAGTTTGCCGAGATCCAGATAATTGCTGCCAATATCGATTATGCTTTCATCATTCAGGCTGTTGACAGGGATTTTAATATCAACCGGCTCGAAAGATACCTTACCATTTGTAATTCATCCACCGTGAGCCCGGTAATCGTGCTTAACAAGACGGATTTAATAAGCGAGGAAAAACTTGGAGAGCTTCTCGGAAGCATTAAGTTGAGAATTAAGGATATCCCGGTAATCGCCATAAGCAACGAAACTCACAAGGGTTACGATTCCCTGACCGAATGCATCAAAAAAGGCAGTACCTATTGTTTGCTTGGCTCATCCGGGGTTGGGAAATCAACACTTGTAAATAATCTTTCCGGAAATAACCGTATGCAGACCCGGGAAATCAGTCACAGTACAAATAAAGGCCGGCATGTAACAAGTCACAGGGAATTAGTGATTCTTGATAACGGAGGAATCCTGATAGATAACCCCGGAATGAGGGAAGTGGGAATTGCCGATTTAACAGAGGGTTTGGATATTACATTCGATACAATTCTTAAATTTTCCCGGTTTTGTAAATTCAAGGATTGTACCCATACCAATGAAGTGGGATGTTATATCCTTAATGCCGTTGAAAATGGTGACTTAGACAGAGCATCTTACGACAATTACCTGAAAATGGAAAAGGAAAAAGCGCATTTTGACTCAACACTTGTTGAGCGACGTAAAAAAGAAAAGGATTTCGGGAAAATTATGAAAAACTATAAAAAAGATATAAAAAGAAATACATCAAACTAAGCATTCCAAAATGAAACGATTTATTTTACTCATCTCAATTATTTGGCTAATCTCCTCTTTTCAAATAAAAGCACAGATACTCGACGAAATAAAATCCTATGTCGACAGTTCCGAATTCATTGTGAATAACGGGCGAAAAATGCTGATTAACAAAATTGCCGGAAACGAGTATGAAAAAACCAGGGAAATATATATCTACCTGACTGAACTTACAGCCGGTAATAATTATTCAGCCTTTAGCTTTACCGAAGACTTATGGATAAACATCCTTGTAGGAAGCTGGGGGAATATTACTGAATTAATGATTAATTATAATCAGGATGGACATAAAAAAATATATCCTGAAACCTTTGAAATCGTTTCGGCACTTTACGATAAAGTTACCAAAGAATGTGATCTGCTCTCTTTCGAATGCCTTAACTCCGAACTGGATTTTGAAAGTAAGAAAGTTATGGATTTGCTCTTTTATATGCTCAAAACAGGTACTGCAGACCAGGTCTATAATTCAAAGCTAAAGGAATTCCGGAAGAGCTTTCCTGAGTCAAAATACAACGATTTTATAAATGGCTTTTTACCGGGAATAAAAATCAAAACATCCTTTGCATGGTCAATCGGTTCAGGAATAAATTATTTTACAGAAAACCTTGCTGAGGATTATAAACCGAATGCATCTGTTAACATGTCGTTTGATTTTAACATAGGCAGGGTTTTTTCATCCTTCTACTTACGTGGCACGAATATGAAGTTAAAAATTCCCTTCTCAATATTATCCAATACTGGCATGATAGATTTTGAATACAATGAAAAATTCCATTTTTTCGATGCCGGAGTGAAGGCCGGCTACTTTATGGTAAGAAACAATTATTTTCATGTTGCACCCTATCTTTCTGCTTCAGGAAGCGTTTTTGAAAGCACCCTGTACGATACCGAAAGCGATGGAGATGAATATCAGATTCTTAATTGCTTTACGTACGGAGCTGGTTTGCATACCGAAGTAAAAATTAAGGAATTCGAATATAAAAACATGTATGGTTATGGAACAAACAACTTTATAAGCCTTAAACTGGAAGGGGGATACAATATCTTTACAAAATTCAAAGACAACTATTTTAAAGGGAATAACCCATACATTACTGTTGCTTTTGTCTGGGGAATGGGGGATTTCTGATTTTTAACCGGGGGATCCAAATCAAATAATGAATAAACATCCAAATAATCACAATCCCGGGGGATCCCTTAAAAGACCACATGATAGGAATACTCTGGCCAAACCTTTCCTGAAGTGGGCAGGCGGGAAAGGTCAGCTTCTCAAAAAATTTCAGGAACACTATCCAATCCCTCTGCAAAAAAAAGAAATCAAAAATTATTACGAACCTTTTCTGGGAAGCGGTGCGGTTTTTTTTGATGTGGCACAGAAGTTTGAAATCAGGAATGCCTTTCTGTATGATATTAACGACGAACTAATACTCACTTACAAGGTAATTCAGAAAGATGCCGGGAAACTTACTGAATTATTATACCGCATTCAGAAAACATATCTGAAGCTCGGCAAAACCAGACGACAGGAGTTTTTCTACGAACAAAGAGCAGATTATAATTCTCAGCGTTTCAAAACCAACTTCGGCGCATACTCTGAACACTGGTTCCCAAGAGCCGCACAGCTCATTTTCCTGAACCGGACCTGCTATAACGGACTTTACAGGGTGAATTCGAAAGGTGAATTCAATACTCCTGCCGGGGATTATATCAATCCAAAAATATGTGATGAACAAAACCTGCTGGCTGTAAATAAGGTACTTCAGATAGCTGAGATTAAACGGACTGATTTTACAGGACTTATTCCCGATCTGAAGCCGGATTCGTTTGTATATTTCGACCCTCCATACAGACCCATCAGTAAAACGGCCCATTTCAAAGCCTACAGCAAACATGGATTTGCCGACCCTGAACAATTACGCCTGGCTGCACTTTTTAAACTAATTGACCGTCAGGGTTCTTTGGTGATGTTAAGCAACTCCGACCCGAAAAACAACGATCCCACAGATACCTTCTTTGATACACTTTATAAGGATTTTAGTATTTGCAGGATACCTGCAAGAAGAATGATAAATTCGGATCCCTCCAAACGCGGAAACATAAATGAAATTATTGTAACCAATTACCTTCCACCAAATTAATCTGATTTTTTAGCATTTAAATCACCCGAAATGAGCTGTTACTTTGTTGCACAAATCAAAATTCACGACCCTGAAGAGTATCAGAAGTACCTTGATACCTGTGATGAGGTTTTTGATAGATTTCACGGTGAATACCTCGCTGTCGATTCATCTCCGTTAGTGCTGGAAGGAGAATGGCGCTATTCCAAATCCGTAATTATTAAATTCCCGGACAAACAGGCCTTTGATGATTGGTACTATTCCGAAGAATATCAGAGAATTCTGAAATTCAGATTGAATGCTTCGTCCGGCGAATCCATTCTTGTAGAAGGAATTAACCCATAAATAAAAATCAGGTAAAAAAATAAAGCGTTAACAATTGCATGAAACATGTAAAAAATTCACGCATCCCGATAGCTATCGGGATTGCGTGAAACCAAAGATTAACAAAACATTCCTTACAAATATCTTACCTTTAACTAGTAATCATTACATCCAACCAAATGAAAAAATTA
>CAYOLQ010000044.1:0-20885 GCA_964404825.1 uncultured Chitinophaga sp. | reverse complement strand
CACTGATTGCCCTGTTTGCTGTTCTTTGCTCCTGCTCTCCTATCCAAAACCGTAAAATGATTTCTCTTGACGGTGAATGGAATTTTTGTATCGATTCAACTTTGTCAGGGGAAAAAGAAAACTGGCCCGCAAACGGGCTTCCTGCAACTTTAAGTCAGATTGTTTCCGTACCTCATACCTGGAATACGGAAAAAGGTCTGGAAAAATACTGGGGAAAAGCCTGGTATGAAAGAAAACTGGATATTTCTAGTAAGGATTTACGTAAAACTTCACGCCTGCAATTTGATGCCGTAAATCACGATGCTGTTGTTTATGTAAATGGGAAGAAAGCCGGTGAACACATTGGTTCAGGGTATAACAGGTTCTATATAAATATTTCGGAATTTCTGAGAAAAGGTGAGAATACTATTACCCTTTGCGTTGATAATTCACCCTCCAGAAGTAATATTCCTTTTCTTAAAAGCTTTGACTGGGCGCACGACGGCGGAATCTACCGCAGTGTGAATCTGATTATGACAGATCCCCTGTCAATTAAGGATATCCATGTTAACTCTGTACCTGACGGAAATAAAGGATCCGCATACATTAAAATTAACTTCATTGATCCCGCAATAGCAGATCCCCCGAAAATAAAAATACTTGCTACAATCACCGAAGAAAACCAGAAAACCCAAAACATCATTTACGATGGCGAACTTGCGGGGACTTTTGAAAACGGTTCGTTTCTGACAAGCCTGTCATTCGATACGATTCATCCCTGGCATTTCGATGAACCCAACCTTTATAAACTAAGCGTGAAACTGCTTGGAAACGGCACTGTGAAAGACCAATACTCGGTCACGTTCGGATTCAGAAGCATAAAAGTTGAGAATAACAGGTATATTCTGAATGGAGAACCTGTCAGGTTGATGGGTGTGGAATGGATGCCGGGCTCCAGCCTTGAGAACGGAATGGCCGAAAATAAAGAGGATCTGGAAAAGAACCTGAAACTGATGAAAAATGTCAATTGCATTTTTACACGTTTCCATTGGCAACAGGACGAATTTGTATTCGATTGGTGCGACCGGAACGGAATTCTTGTTCAGGAAGAAATACCTTATTGGGGCGGTGTCACTATGTTGAACGATACACTTTTTAATACCGGGATTCTTCACCTCGATGAAATGATTTCAAACCATTTCAACCATCCTTCCATAATTTCCTGGGGTATTGGAAACGAGTTAGCCGGTCATGACAGTATAAACATCAGTTACCTAAAAAAACTTTACACCTATGCTCATCAGCTGGACTCATCCAGGCTGGTGACGTATGTCTCAAACAGTCTTCATTGGTCACTTTCGGAAAAAGATAAGTTACAGGCTGATGTAACAGCCGTTTTCGACATGATGATGTTTAATGAATACTACAGTACCTGGTATGGTCAGAATATTGGAGTAGTTTCGGGGGAGCTCGACCGGATTGCAAATGAATACAAGGGCAAGCCGCTTACCATTGCTGAGTGGGGTGTTTGCGAACCTGTTCACAAAGGCGGTGATG
The DNA here is from genome assembly GCA_964404825.1 of uncultured Chitinophaga sp. Classification (GTDB taxonomy): domain Bacteria; phylum Bacteroidota; class Bacteroidia; order Bacteroidales; genus JACJXF01. The sequence goes on along the minus strand of CAYOLQ010000044.1, from coordinate 19,349 downwards.
AACGCAGGGCAACTGAAATGGCTCAGCAGATGGATATTTATGGTTCCAAACCTTATATTGCCGGAGCTATTTATTTCTGTCTTAACGATTACCGCACACATATGGGTGAGGATTTTACATATAGCTACCCGCAGCGTGTTCACGGAGTATGTGATATTCATCTGACTCCCAAACCATCATACACTGTATTAAAAGACCTTAGTTCTCCGGTTAAAGTTTCATCTGTTGTTGTCAGCAACGGCAATGCAAACATAACTCTTACCGGGAATACAGGCCTTCCAAGCTATACCGTTAGAAATTACACCCTGGTTTCAGGAAATCAAAAAATAATACTTGATGATATAAAACCCGGTGAAATAAGAACCATTTCTATCAAAGCTGATGCCGGTGAATTCAGCATCATACGCCCGACAGGGTTTGAAGTAATAAGTTATAAATTTCAGCAATCCGGATATTGATATAAACGCTGCCTGTATCAAATTGAAACAACTGTTCACACGAACCAACATGACAAAAAACACCTTTTCCCGTTTTCTGACAATTCTGACAATCATAATAGTATTAGGGGTTTCCGGTTGCAGTCAGAAAAATAATACTCCTTCTGATCAGATACTTAAAGCCTATTCCGCGCAAATACCAAAGCTGGTAAAACAAGGTTCTGCTACACAACTTGTTGTAGGGGGTGAGCCAATGCTTTTGATTTCCGGGGAATTGCATAATTCAACAGCAGGAGGTATTAAATCTATGCGTGGAGTATGGAAGAAACTGGCTGCTAAAAATCTGAATTCTGTTATAGGCACAGTTTCGTGGGAGCTAGTTGAACCGGAGGAAGGAAAATTCGATTTTTCTTTGGTCGACAGTATGATAGCAGGAGCCCGTGAAGCAAATCTGAAGCTGGTACTGATATGGTTTGGAAGCTGGAAGAATGCCAGTTCTGTTTATATCCCCGGCTGGGTTAAAAAGAATTTTGAAAAGTACCCCAGAGTTAAAGATGAAAACGGGGTTCCTCTGGAGATTCTTTCAACATTCGGGACTGCTTCAATGAAAAGTGATGCTGCAGCTTTTGCAGCATTCATGAGGCATATAAGGGAAACAGACAGTAACCGTCAAACCGTTGTGATGGTGCAGGTCGAAAATGAAGTTGGTGTACTTGATCATCTGGGAAAAACATACGGTAATGCCCGCAGAGATTTCAGCGATGCAGCAAACGAAGCGTACTTCGGACAGGTGCCTGAAGATTTTTTAAATTACCTTGAAGAAAACAAAGAAAACCTTCATCCTGAACTGTTGAGGGTCTGGGCAGAGAATGGTTACAAAACCATCGGAAACTGGGAAGAAATTTTTGGTAAAAGTTCATTAAAACCTGAACCTGCAGACTGGAAACATTATTCATTCTTTACAGAAGAGCTTTTCATGGCCTGGAATTATGCACGCTATATTGGCGAAATTGCTGCTGCCGGAAAAAAAGAATACCCCATCCCCATGTATGTTAATGCATGGCTTAAACAGCCCTTTACCTACCTGCCCGGAAAGTACCCATCCGGCGGACCTCTTCCGCAGGTAATTGACGCCTGGCGTGCCGGAGCTCCATCAATAGATTTTATTGCGCCGGATATTTATACCGATGAATTCAGATGGGTATGCCAGGAATTCACCAAAAGCAATAATCCTTTGTTTATCCCCGAAATTCAGGGAGGTGAGCATAGCGGCCCACGGGCTTTTTACGCAATCGGGGAACATAATGCAGGCTGCTTCTCCCCTTTTGGCATTGATAACCCCCGCTTCGATGAGAACGATCCTTTCACAGAAACCTATGGCATTTTACAAACGATGGCACCCATAATTCTTGAAAATCAGGGAATGGGAAGCATGAGGGGTATTCTTGTTGACACGCAAATACCAACACAGATGTTCGAAATGGGTAATTTTATTATTGAAGCTAAGCTCAGAGAGAATGACAAAATTAAGGTTGCCGGCGGAATCATCATTCAAACCGGAGATTTGGAGTATATATGTGCCGGTAAGGCGATGGATATTCGTTTTATTCCAAAAACCGATTCAATGCGTATTGGTGTCGACAAAGCAGACGAAGGAACTTTTGAAAACGGGAATTGGGTATGCGAAAGAAGACTAAATGGGGATGAAGTTATGGCCAGTACCTGGTCGGGTACGGGTTTGATATTCCCTGAAAACAAAGTGATAATTCAAAAAGTATCTCTTTATTTTTATAAATAAGCTTTATTCGTCAAATTCAAATCTAAGTTCGCTGTCTTCCTCTTCCTCCTGAAGAATCTGATTTTGTTTCTTTTCAACTACCGGTTTTGTTCCCGGAAGTTGTTTTCGCAGGGAAATCCTGTCTCCCGCCTTAATCTCAGCACCCGGAGGCAGAAGATTTTTGCTGTAAAGTTTTTCCGGCTTAACTGCATACATCTGAGAAATCTGCAACATCGTTTCACCCTCTTTTACAGTATGCCATGAATTCCCGGCTTCCGCCCTGTTTCTTTTGGGTTGAAGATAGATAACCTGTCCGGCTATAAGCTCCTGATCCCTCGCCATATCATTATATTTATAAATTTCAAAGGGTAAAAGATCAAACTCTTCCTGAAGGCTTCTGAAATTATCCTCGGACTTCACGATTATATATTTAACACGGTTTCTCTGTAAGACTTCCCGCCCTGATGTTGTTCCGGCAGCTTTATTCTGTGCTGCTTTCCTTACCCGTTGTTTTCCGGCTTCGGAGGCACCGCTTATATCATACTGATGCAATTCATTCTCGTCTATAATCCGGATAAGCACTTCCGCATAGGTCGGACTCGTTGCATATCCTGCTTTTTTCAGGCCTTTTGCCCAGCCCTTGTAATCAGTAAGTTCCAACTCAAACAGGAAGCTGTAACGGGATCCGCTCATAAGAAAATCGGAGTGATCCTGATAGGATTCCAACACAGAGCTATACTTCCTGAAACATTCACCCTGCCGGTCATCATCATGATAAATTGCCGGACCTTTCCAGTTGCTGTGACACTTTATGCCGAAGTGATTATTTGCTTTTTTTGCCAATCTTGAATTTCCGTTATCCGACTCAAGCATTCCCTGTGCCAGAGTTATACTGGCCGGTACGCCGCTTCGCAGCATTTCTTTTATTGCCAGATCTTTATAGGTATCAATATATGCCTGACGGGATAATGTCGATTTACTCTGAGCATATGTTAGCTGGCAGAAAAGAATCAGGATAAAAAAAACTGATATAGCTTTGTTGAAAATCATATTCAGGGCTTTAATATTTAATATCATTTTTGTCCAATTAAAAATTCAATATTGTCCGGTAAAAATTAAATTATGAAAGAGGTTCTTCGCTTCACTTCATTTCGCTCAGAATGACAGTTACTTAAGATTTAGGAGTTCTGAAATGAATTTTCTGAGCTCAAATTTAATTGAACAAACGTCATGTTTAAAGAAAAATTACTAACAGTGCTCATCAGTTCAAATTTTCAGCCAGGTCAGATATTTTGAAAAGTCCAAAACTTTTACTTATTTGGTTGAAGATTCATCCTTCATGATAAAAAAACAAATCACAATTGAAGTCAGCGAGTTCCGGAGTTTAAGTGAACTGAGCGCCTCAGACCAAAAACTCGTCCGGAAAGCCAGGGAAATTGTTTCAAAATCATACTCTCCATATTCCGGCTTTAGTGTAGGGGCTGCAGTTTTGCTTGAAAACGGAGAAATTATTACCGGCAATAATCAGGAGAATGCAGCCTACCCTTCAGGAATATGTGCTGAACGCACAGCGGTATATTATGCCGGGGCTCAGTATCCGGGGGTTCCGGTACTTTCGATTGCTATTACTGCTTCTTCGAAGGGCCGGTTCACCAGCAAACCGGCATCTCCCTGTGGCGCATGTCGTCAGGTTCTTCTTGAAGCGCGCAACCGCGGTGGCAAACCCTTAAAAGTGATTCTTGCCGGAGAAGAAAAAATAGAAATAATTACCGATGCACGGGATCTTTTGCCAATACCTTTTGAAAATCTCGATTAAATAAAGTAAGGATTATAGCTTATTCAGGAAGTTTTAAAGGGATCCCTGCTTTTCTTTTCCGAAAAATCCGTACAGATCATTTTCCGGCACCGGAGCCTCAACATATATTTCCTCTTTTTTTACGGGATGAATAAACCGGATGCTTCTGGAATGAAGACTTATCCCACCATTCTTATTTGAGCGGGCAAATCCATATTTCAAATCCCCTTTAATAGGGCAGCCAATAAATGCCAGCTGAGCTCTTATCTGATGATGTCGTCCGGTATGCAATTCAATTTCAAGAAGATAGTATTTTTCAGATTTCCCGATAATGCGGTAACTGAGACTTGCTTTTTTTGAATCCTTAACTTCCGAGGTATGAATAAAGGCCTTGTTTTTCCTTGTATTCCTGCTTATATAATGCTCAAGCACATCTTCATCTTTCCCGGGTTTTTCCTTAATAATTGCCCAGTAAATTTTTTTGATCTCCCGGCTCTGAAACATTTCGTTCATGCGGGCAAGGGCTTTACCTGTTTTGGCAAAAACTACCACCCCGCTTACCGGCCGGTCGATCCGGTGTGCCACCCCAAGAAATACATTTCCCGGTTTCTGATCCCTTTCCTTAATGAAGAGTTTAATCTGCTGCTCGAGCGATTCATCACCTGTCTTATCCTCCTGCACAATATCCGATACGCTTTTATTTACTATTAGAAGGTGATTATCTTCGTAAAGTATATCAGGGGATCGTAAAGTCATAGTTTAAGGTAATGATAGAATGCTGAACGGGATTTTCGAATTGCTGATTTTAGTATTGCTCCCTTTCATTTGGGAAATCCTGCGACCTGACATCGGTGATATAATTCTGAATTGCTCCAAGCATCTCAGCATGCAGGTTGTGATATCTTCTCAGGAATCGTGGTGAGAATTCCTGGGTAATGCCCAGCATATCGTGCAATACCAGCACCTGTCCGTCAACATGCCTTCCGGCGCCGATACCAATAATAGGAATTTTCCGTGCCTCTGCAACCTTTTTTCCTAGGCTGGCCGGGATTTTCTCAAGAACCAAAGCAAAACAGCCGGCATCCTCCAGAATTTTTGAATCCGCAACAAGCTTATTCGCTTCTTCAGTCTCTGTTGCCCTGACGGTGTAGGTACCAAATTTATGAATAGACTGTGGTGTTAGTCCAAGGTGCCCCATTACCGGAATACCGGCACTAAGGATACGTTCAACAGACTCCCGGATTTCACTTCCCCCTTCAAGTTTAACAGCATGTGCTCCGGTCTCCTTCATAATGCGGATGGAAGATTGAAGTGCTTCGATGGAATTACCCTGATACGTTCCAAAAGGAAGATCCACCACTACCAGGGCTCTGCTCACTGCCCTTACAACTCCTGAAGCATGATAAATCATTTCATTTAAAGTTATGGGGACAGTAGTCTGGTGTCCGGCCATAACATTCGAAGCAGAGTCTCCTACGAGAATGATGTCTATACCAGCCTGATCGAGAATTCTGGCCATTGAAAAATCATATCCGGTAAGCATGGCAATCTTCTCGCCTTTTAGCTTCATCTCATTCAAAACATGCGTTGTTACACGCTTTACTGTACTATGAATAGGCATTTTTCTTTTTTTTAAGTGATACAAAGTTCATATAAATATTAGTTATATCCTATGAGAAGTTAATTTTTTACGGCTTTCTGACTTTTTGTCACATATTGGAAAATTGATTTTTCACACATTCGTCACACCAAGGCAAAATTGTCACGATTTAGCAGCATTTTGTAATTGGCATAAGTATTGACTATACAAAGGAAATCAGAAATAAAAATTAAAAATTATAATAAAATGGGTAAAATTATTGGAATCGACCTCGGAACAACCAACTCCTGCGTTTCAGTTATGGAAGGCAATGAGCCTGTAGTTATTCCAAATTCCGAAGGAAAGAGAACCACCCCCTCCGTGGTGGCATTTGTTGAAAACGGCGAACGAAAAATCGGAGACCCTGCCAAACGTCAGGCTATTACAAATCCGGAGAAGACAGTTTTTTCCATAAAGAGATTCATGGGTGAGACATTTGATAAGGTAACCAAAGAAATTAAAAGAGTTCCGTATAAAGTTGTTAAAGGTGAAAACAATACACCACGCGTTCTGATTGATGATCGCAAATATTCTCCTCAGGAAATCTCCGCTATGATTCTTCAGAAAATGAAGAAAACTGCTGAAGACTATCTGGGTCAGGAAGTTACTGATGCAGTTATCACTGTTCCTGCATACTTCAGCGACTCTCAGCGTCAGGCAACCAAAGAAGCCGGCGAAATTGCTGGTCTGAATGTAAGAAGAATCATAAACGAGCCTACAGCAGCATCCCTGGCTTACGGTCTGGATAAACGCAACAAAGACATGAAAGTAGCTGTGTTCGACCTGGGTGGTGGAACATTTGATATCTCAGTGCTTGAACTCGGTGATGGTGTTTTTGAAGTAAAATCAACCAACGGTGACACTCACCTTGGTGGTGATGATTTTGATCAGACAATTATCGACTGGCTTGCAGAAGAATTTAAGAAGGATGAAGGTATTGACCTTAAGAGGGATCCAATGGCTTTGCAGCGTTTGAAAGAAGCTGCTGAAAAAGCAAAAATAGAACTTTCCAGCTCATCGAGCACCGAAATCAACCTTCCCTATATTATGCCTGTGGATGGTATTCCAAAGCATCTTGTTAAAACCCTGACGCGCTCGAAATTCGAGAGTCTTGCTGATAGCCTTATTCAGGCTACCGTTGAGCCTTGCAGAAAAGCACTTAAGGATGCCGGGATGACTGCTTCAGATATCGATGAAGTAATTCTGGTAGGTGGATCTACAAGGATTCCGGCTATTCAGGCTATTGTTGAGAAATTTTTCGGAAAAGCTCCTTCAAAAGGAGTTAATCCCGATGAAGTGGTAGCAGTTGGAGCAGCTATTCAGGGAGGTGTGCTTACGGGTGAAGTGAAAGATGTACTCTTACTTGATGTTACCCCACTTTCACTCGGAATCGAAACTATGGGTGGTGTATTTACACGACTCATCGAATCGAACACTACCATCCCAACCAAGAAATCCGAAACATTCACAACTGCATCAGATAACCAGCCTTCAGTGGAAATTCACATACTTCAGGGTGAAAGACCTATGGCACGTGACAACAAAACCATTGGTAAGTTCCACCTTGACGGAATTCCACCTGCACCCCGCGGAATACCTCAGGTTGAAGTATCTTTTGATATCGATGCAAACGGAATTCTTAATGTTCACGCGAAAGATAAAGGCACAGGAAAAGAACACAGTATTCGTATTGAAGCATCTTCCGGACTAAGCGATTCGGAAATCGAAAAGATGAAACGTGAAGCCAAAGAAAATGAGGAAACAGATAAGAAAGCACGTGAGAAAGTAGATAAGATGAATGCTGCAGACGGCCTTATTTTCCAAACCGAAAAACAGCTGAAGGAATTCGGAGATAAAATCCCTGCAGATAAAAAGGGAGCAATTGAAGAAGCTGCCAAAAAGCTGAAGGAAGCGCATAAATCGGAAGATCTCGATGCAATCGACAAAGCAACTGAAGAACTGAATAAAGTGTGGTCTGCTGCATCGGAGGAGATGTATAAAGCCAGCCAGAATCAGGGAGCTCAGCCCGGACCTGAGACAGAAAATGCTTCTGCCGGAAAAGAGAAATCCAAATCCGATCAGGAAGTTACGGATGTCGATTTTGAAGAAGTAAAATAATACTGAATATTAGTAAATTGTCTTTCCACAGATTCACAGGATAAACTCCGGGAATCTGTGGTTTTTTTTGTTTTGATTTTATATAAGCGATTCAAAACAGGCAGGAAATTTGTACTTTTGGGTTTATTACCGCCTTTACATTTTAAAAGAACCTGAAATGAATTACAAGAATGTCATATTTATATATACACTTTTCTTTGCTTTACAGGGGATATCTGCGCAAAATACTCCAATAAACCAATACAATAGTGATGGAAAAAAAACCGGTTTATGGGAAAGCTATTATGAAAGCGGTAAAGTAAAATCTCGTGGAACATTTAAAAACGGTCACCCCGTAGGCGAAATGCTCAAATATTATCCGGGAGGAATTTTACAGGCAAGCATGAATTTTGATGACAGCGGTATAACATCCTATGTAAAACTTTATTACGAAACCGGTAACCTTGCTGCTGAAGGCAAATATATCAGCCAGCTTAAAGATTCTGTCTGGAATTATTTCTCAACGTACGATAAAAGAAAAGCGATGAGCGAAACCTACCTGTCAGGTAAGAAACACGGTGAGAGTTTTAAGTTTTATGCAAATGGCAAACCATCTGAATATCTTGAATGGCAAAACGATCTTAAAAGCGGGAAATGGGAGCAGTATTTCGAAAACGGACAGGTTCGGTTAACCGGTTTTTACCTCGATGGAAATCTTAACGGCGAGTTCATTAGCTACAATCCGGATGGCAGCTTGTCCATTACCGGCAGCTATCTTTCCGGAGCATTAAACGGGACCTGGAAATATTTCAATAACGAAGGAGAACCTGAACTTACCGTGGAATATCGAAACGGGATAATGCTTCCCAATGAAGAAATGGATAAACGGATTGAAGAATTCTCAAAAAGAGTGAAAGAAGCTATCGGAAATCTTGATGAATCGGAAATTCAGGAGTTTCAGTAACTTTTCGTAATTCTTTTTGTTCCATAAAATGATCCATATAAAAAATGAGAAAACTCTTTTTCATATACCTTCTGTTTCTTCTCCCCTCCTATCTGGTTGCGCAAAAATTATCAGAAAATCATTATTGGATTAGTCTTAAAGATAAAGCAGGAAACGATTATTCCCTTTCCAGTCCGTCTGAATTTTTAAGTCTTCGAACGCTTGAACGCCTTGCCAGACAGAACATCAGTCTTACAGAAGAGGATTTACCTGTAAGCAAAGTTTATACCGATAGTCTGAAAAATCTTGGATTAACCATTCTGGGCAGTTCCAGATGGTTCAATGCTGTTATTGTTGAAAGCACAGACACCCTCCTGCTCGATACACTTGATCAATTATCCTTCGTAGGTGTTTTCAACTATAAGATCCCCCGAAAAAAAAATATCCCGGATATTCCCAATTTTAAAAAAACATCTCCTTCCCCCATGAACATTCAGTTCAACGAAACGGAGTATGGATATGCACTTCCACAGATCTCTCTTGTTAACGGTGATGCACTGCATAAACTGGGGTATCGGGCAGCCGATATCAGGATTGCAGTTATTGACGGGGGGTTTTACAGGGCTGACGTTTTTACTGCTTTCGATAGTCTCAGAAATGAAGGACGTTTGCTGGGATACATGGATTTCACAAATGCCGCAACGGATTTTTTTAATACATCCAGTCATGGTATGTCGGTACTAAGTACCATGGCAGCCAACGTGCCGGGGGAGATAATCGGAACGGCTCCACAGGCATCATATTACCTCCTTAAAAGCGAGATTGTTGAATCAGAATCCCCGCTTGAGGAGGCTTTCTGGGTTCTTGCTGCGGAATGGGCTGATAGCGCCGGAGCAAATATCATCACAAGTTCTCTGGGCTATTCTGATTTTGATGGTGATGAACTGGATTACACCTATGAGGATATGGATGGGAAAACCGCTCTTTGCACCCGGGCTGCAGAAAAGGCATTTAGTAAAGGAATGGTAGTGGTGGTAAGTGCCGGAAATCAGGGAAATAAAAAATGGAAGTACATTACCGCCCCATCTGATGGTTTGAATGTACTTGCAATTGGGTCCACCGATACTTCGGGAATTATCTCGGCATTCAGTTCCAGGGGACCAACCCCGGACAACCGCATCAAACCTGATGTTCTGGCTGTAGGATTCCGCACAATGGTTGTAAATTCTGCTGGTCTGGTGAGTCCCGGTAACGGAACATCCTTCGCTGCCCCGCAAATAGCAGGAATGATAGCATGTCTCTGGGAGGCTGCTCCTGAAAAAACCAATCTTGAAATCGTTCAGTCAGTAAGGCGTTCCGGTTCATTTTATTATAATCCCAACGATTCTGCCGGCTACGGAATTCCGGATTTCCTCACCGCCCTTTTCCTTCTCAGGATGGAGTTTCCGGCAAACCCATCAAACTTTCTTACGGTAATACCGAACCCGAATTACGGCAGTTTTGAAGTTTTTACAGACAGCATTTTCGCCGGAGAAGCTAAAATCAGTATCTTTAACCTTATGGGTAAAAAAGTATGGACCGGAACCAAAACTTTTAACAGGGGATTTGCCCGGATAACTGAAATGGAAGGGCAAAGCTCCGGAATGTATTTTGTAATGGCCGTGTCTGATGGGATAGAGTATTTCTCCAATCTGGTAATTCTGAAACGATGAAACCCGAAAGCCTGAGTCTTAGTCAGCTTAATGGAATGATAAAAGCTGCAATGCAGAACACTTTCACTGATTCGCTTTGGGTTGTTGCAGAGATAAATGATTTCAGGGTTAACAGTTCCGGCCATTGTTATATGGAACTTATTGAAAAAGCAGAAAAAAACGACGAGATTATTGCTAAAATCAGAGCGACAATCTGGTCATTCACCTTCAGAATGCTTGCTCCTTATTTTGAAACCACAACTTCCTATCGGCTTGAAGCCGGATTAAAAGTACTGATAAAAGTACAACCCGAGTTTCATGAGGTATATGGGTTGAATCTGATTGTTAAGGATATTGACCCAGGTTATACCCTTGGTGATCTGGCAAGAAAAAAACAGGAGATTCTTCGAAAACTTCAGTCTGAAGGAGTAATCGATATGAACAGGATGTTGTCCCTCCCACTTGTTCCCCAAAGGGTTGCTGTAATTTCATCAGAAACCGCCGCAGGATATGGCGATTTCATGGATACCCTTCATAATAATTCAAAGGGATATTATTTCCGGACGGAATTATTCTCAGCTTTGGTACAGGGCGACAAAGCAGCTGATTCTATTATAAATGCCCTGGACAGGATTTATGAAAAGGAGGATGAATTTGATCTGGTTGTGATTATCCGCGGAGGTGGAGCTCAATCGGATCTGGAGTGTTTCAATAACTACAACCTGGTTTACCATATCACTCAGTTTCCGTTGCCGGTAATAAGCGGAATTGGTCACGAACGGGATGAAACTATTACCGACATTGTAGCTCACACCTCTGTAAAAACACCAACAGCTGCTGCAGAATTTCTGATCGACGCACTTGCTGACTTTGACAATCTGCTTTCAGGTTTCAGGGAGGACTTGTTGGATACCGCCGGAAAAATAATTGAAGACGAAAAAGAAAAGATATTTCAGTTATCGCAGAATACTGTTTTTCTGGTTCATCAGAATCTGTCGGAAGAAAATAGCAGGATATCCGGTTCATTTAACCGCCTGAGGCTAATTACCCGGCAATTTACAGAACGGAAAAATGATTCGATTAAGAATTTCAGTTACAGAGTTTCTTACGATTGTGCCAGCCATCTGAAAACAGAAAGAAACAAAATGGGTCTGAACTCTGACAGATTAAGGAGATCTTTGAATACTTCATTTAAATTAAAGAATGATCAACTGATCGGGGTTGAGAAAAACCTTGAATACCTGCGACCGGAAAAGGTGCTGATGAGAGGATATTCAATCAGTTCATCGGGAGGAAAACTTATAAAGGATGCAAAGGATTTAAGTGAGGGGGATGAATTAACAACCAAATTCTTTAAAGGCAAATCCCTGAGTATTGTTAAAAAAACGAATAATCAGTAAATTGTGATCATAAGTGAAAATACAATTATGGCAAAACAACAGATAAAATACTCGGAAGCAATTGCAGAGATTGAATCGATTCTGGAGCTTATAGAAGCCGGAGAACTTGATGTAGATGAACTTACCGGAAAAGTAAAAAGAGTCTCTCATCTGATACAAATCTGCAAAGCAAAATTGCATGAAGCTGATGAAGACATCAAAAAAATTCTAAGTCAGGACAACACCGGAACTGACGATTAATCGCAAAATGCGCTTGATTCGAAATCTATTTCCATTTTAGTTTCGAGGTATTCAACCACATGTCCTATTTCAAGAGCGAAACCGACTCTAACGGTAGCATTCAGAAAAAATTCACGGGCAATATGCTTAATCTGGCTCTGGCTGGCAAACATAACCTGTGCAAGGTCAACATCGAAGAATTTAGATTTTCCTTCCTGCTCCTTTAATACTTTAAGGTTGCTATCTATTATTTCCATCAAATCCTTGTATGCTTTCACAAATCCCATCTCCTTATTCATAACCACCCCCAGGACTCGTCCGCTTTCAGCATCCAGAAGAGGAGCTCCTGAATTGCCGGGCTTTATTGTGCCGTCGTACTGAATAAAACTCAGACCCTTACTATTGGTATAATGTGATGATATTATTCCGGGTTTTATTGCCAGGTTTTTATGTTCGAACTGATACCCGATAGCAGCAACAGAAAGACCAATTTTGAGATCGCAGGATTTACAAAGCAACAATGACGGAACTTCATCCAGTTCGTGGAAATCGGCAGGTATAATAGCAATCCCTAAATTATCGAATTCACTTTTCTCCGGAATGAGATTTAAAAATTCGGCATAACTCATACGAACCGAAGCATACTCAGTTATTCCATCTTCAATAAAAAACCTGATGCGAACTTCACCGGCTTCTTTGAGAATATAAACTAAATCATCGGTAATTATCTGGTTTCCGATTTTGAAACCTGATAATGACATGACTTTTACATTTGAGGCACTGTAAAAATCAATCGCACATACTGACCTGCAACTTTTCTGCCAAATTTTTGTGTACATAATTCTTCGGTTTGGGTAGTTTTTTAAAAAAAAAGCGTCTGCTGCTTAATTCTGAAACCTGCAAAAAGTAACACCAAAAAAGGCACTTTTTTACAAAGAAATTTGATTTTTTTTTCAATTCCTATACTTAACCCTTTTTAATGTCAACAAATTCAGCGGATTCGCGCCTAAACCGATCATATTTTCCGGAGTAAACCTTATTACCCTATCATAAAAAAGCGGGACAATAACTGAAGACTCTATCAGCATCTGATCCATCTGCTGGTATAATTTATATCGGATTTCGTCATCGGGTGACTGCAATGCCTTGCGATAAAGATCATCAAATGAATGATTTACATAATGGGTTGTATTGGGTCCTGATGGGCTCAGATTTGGTGAATAAAACAATGAAAGGTAGTTTTCAGCATCCGGATAGTCGGCAATCCAGGATCCCCTGAAAAAAACAATATTAGAGTTTGCAACTTTATTTCGAAAACTGGCTCCGGTGGCAACCTCGATTTCAATTTTTATTCCTATTACTGAAAGTTCAAACTGGATGTACTCGCATAAATCAAGATAGTCGGATGTTGTTGTAAGCAATATCGGCGGCAAACCCTCACCGTTCGGAAATCCTGCTTTTGAAAGAAAATACCTCGCTGTATCGGGATTGAAGTTATATCCTTTAACTTCCCCGGGATCATAGGATGGAAGGCCTTCGGGTACAAACCCCGACAAAGCAGGTGTACCCAGATTGTTCCGCAGGTACTTCATCATCTTTACCCTGTCGAATCCGTAGTTAATTGCCTTACGTACATAAACCGATGAAACAGGACTTCTCCGTACCTCACCAACTCCCGTATCGACCAGAAATCCAAGGTATTCGGTATTCAGGTATGGTTGTGTAGTAAGAACAAATCTGTCGTGAAATTCCGGGTTTAACTGTCCGGATCGGGTAAGCAGCACATCTTTATAGGAAGGATGAATAGCATTGAGGAAGTCGAGATTTCCTTTCATAAATTCGAGGAACTCAGACTGTTTATCCTTAATAAAACTAATACTTACCGCATCGAGATAAGGCAATTTCAGACCCTGCATATCACTTTCAAAATAATTGTGATTCTTTGTGAGGATTAGTTTTTCATCCTCCCTCCATTGTTTAAAAGTGAAAGGGCCTGTTCCAATGGGGTTCCGGCCGAAATCTTTTCCATAATAATCAACAGCCTCGCGGGGCACAACACAACAATATGGCATAGAGAGCATACCTGTAAAAGGAATAAATGGTTCTCTCAGCCAGATTGTGAAAACCGAATCGTTCTCAGCTTTGAACCCGTAAGGATGTGCAGAGGAAGTACCCAGTTTGTCAAAAATCCATATTCCCGGGGAGGCGGTTTTGGGGTCCAGAATGCGGGAAAAGGAATATTCAACATCTGAGGCTGTAACTTTCCTTCCGGCGGAATCGGGAAAAACAGGACTATTGTGAAAAAACACATCCTGTCTTAAAAAAAAAGTATAAACCAGACCGTCGGCAGAAACAGACCATGAATGAGCAATACACGGTTTAATATTCAGACTGTCGTCCATCTGAACAAGCCCATTGAAGAGCTGATTAACAGGCCATATTAGTGTCTGATTTCGTGCGAAAGCAGGATCAAGTGTTGCGATCCCCTTCGATTCATTATAGCGGAATACAGAAAGACCTTCGGCATCTTTTTTCTCCGTTGAACAACAAGGCAGAACCAACCAGAGAATAACCAATGCCGGAAGAATACGAATCATGGGATCAGATGTCTTGATAACAAATTCAAAAGATCCTTTGGTTTTACCGGTTTTGAAATGTAATCAATACATCCGGCGGCCAGACATTTTTCTCTTTCACCAGCCATTGCATAGGCAGTAAGTGCAATTACAGGAACACCCGTAAGAATTCCCCTGATTTCCCGGGTAGCTTCATAACCGTTCTTCAAAGGAAGGCGGATATCCATCAGAACCAAATTAATCTCCTTATGATTTAAGGCCTCATTCACAGCCTCTTCCCCGTTCTTTGCCCAAATCACACCAACTTTGGTAGGCTTAAGCACATCATGAAGCAGGAGGTAGTTTGAAGTCTCATCTTCTACAATTAGCATTGTTTTATTCCTCCAGTCAGGCAAACCTTCTTTTTTTGGTCTATTCACAACCGGAATATCAGCATCTGAATTTAAATATGCGATTGAAAATATAAATTCAGAACCCTTTCCCGGTTCAGAAATCACAGAGATTTCTCCACCCATTAGTTCAATCAGATGCTTTGAGATCGCAAGTCCGAGACCTGTTCCGCCATAGAATCTGGTTTTGGATTCATGCCCCTGACGGAACCGATCAAAAATGAGCTCCTGATTTTCTTTTTTAATACCTATTCCAGTGTCCCTGACATATAAATAAATTAATGAATTCCCTATGCTTTTAATTCCGAAGGTTAAACTACCTTCTTCGGTAAATTTCAGGGCATTGCTGAGGAGATTTGTAAATATCTGCTTAAGACGAAAGGAATCGGCAATGATGTTAATGTTTGGGTCATATCCGCAATTATCAATTAGCAGCTCAAGGTTATCTTTATTTTGCTTTTTCAGATTTTTCTTAAACATTGTGTTCAGGTCGGCAAAAAGTGAGGATAGTCTGAAAAGGCTGTTGTTAAATCGGATCTGACCTGCTTCAATTTTCGAAATGTCGATAATATCATCAATGATATTAAGTAAATTGTCGGAACCCTGATTTATATGTGAAATGAATTCCGTCCGTTCTGCTTCATCCAGATTGCTTTGCGCAAGTAATTCGGCAAAACCCACAATTGCATTAAGAGGTGTCCTGATTTCGTGGGACATATTCGAGAGGAATGAAGTTTTAAGGCGGTCGGATTCCTCAGCTCTTTCTTTTGCAATTCTCAGGTTGGACTCGTAGTTTATGCGTTCGGTAATGTCCTTAATGATGATTACAAAAGTTGCATCGATATCGCCGGAGTTCTGAATTAATCCCAGCGATATTTCAGCATTAAACTCAGTATCATCCTCCCGGATCATTTGTATTTGAATATTTTTTTGATAACCGGAAAGAACGGTTTGATTAAATATATTTTCAGCTTTTTCTTTGTCAGCGGGATTGACGAAATCCTGGAAATTACGACGTTTAAGTTCCTTATTTTTGAGCCTGAGCAATTCAACCACGCTGGTATTGTGATCAATAATTAAACCAGTATTGCCTGTTACGATAAGTCCATCGGGTGATGATTCAATAATTCTTCTCAGTTTCTGCTGATTTTCCCGGATGCTGTCTTCATCTCTTTTTCTTGAAACAGCAATGGCAATCTGGTCCGAAACAAATTCAAGTATTTTCACATCATCTTCGGTATAAACTGTGCTTTCGTCGTAACTCTGAACAGCAAATACTCCAAATATAACATTCTCTATTTTGAGTGGAACGCCCAACCAACTTACAGATGGAGAACCAATATTTTCTATATCTCCGTTTTCCAGTAGTTTATGTAATAATTCGTAATTCACTAACTGGGCAATTCCTTTGCGGATAACATAAGCAGTCATTGTTTTGCCAGCCGGGAACTCAGTAAAACGGTCCTTTTCATCTCTGTGGAACGGAAGGGTTATCGTATCAGATTTTTTATCGTAGAGAGCAACGTAGCAGTTTTTGGTATCGATAATCCTCCCAAGTATTTCCTGGATTTTCTCAAACAATTCATCCAGGTTGCGGGTGGTGACAACTGCGTTTCCGATGTCGAAAATTGTTTTCTGAATATCATCCTGGCGTTTACGAAGTGTAATATCCACATTTGTACCTACAATCCTGAGAGGCTTACCCTCCTCGTCAAATGTGAATACTTTGCCTCTGACAAGGATCCAGGCATAAGAACCATCTGACTTTCTGAGCCTTGTAACAAATTCAATGGTAGCTATTTTATCTTTAATTGATTTGTTAATGTATTCGATCAATCCGTCCTTTTCATCGGGATGCGTCAGTTCATAAAGTCCTTTGATATCATTTTTAAATATTGCGGGATCATATCCAAGCATCCTTGCATACCGGGGAGAAAAATATATCAGGTTCGTTTTCAGATTATAGTCCCATAAGCCGTCACTTGTTGCTTCGAGAGCCATCTGCAGTCGTTCCTCATTTTCTTTTAGAAACTTTTCGGCTTCTTTTTTAAAACTTATATCCCGCGCAGCGGCAAGTACGGTGACAACTTCACCCTCCTGATTAAATTCAGGAAAGAGTCTCCATTCAAAGAATACCTGTCTGTCGGGACCAGGCACAGAAAATTCAACCTCATGAGGTGCTTTGGATTGAAAAACTTTTTCAATATGGAGCTCCCAGAAATCGCACATCTCCGGATCAAAAATGCCCATTTCATGGTGTGTCTTATTGATAAATATTTCGGGTTGCAGACCTAATTGTTTAACAATAGAATTATTTACAAAAAGGTGGCGGTGATTTCTGTCAAATCTCATGATAACATCCGGAGAACTTTCGGAAAGAGCCCTGTAATGCTCTTCACTTTCAATCAGGGAAGACTCAGCAATTGCTCTTTGCTTTCGCTCTTCGCTTAACCCGATAGCATACTTTACTGCAGGATTCAGACGTATCAGATGTTCCTTTAAAACATAATCCCAGGCTCCCTGCTTAATACAATTTACGGCAGTTTCCTCATCAAGGGAGCCTGTAACAATTATAAACGGGGTAAGCGGGGTTTCTTTCTTTGCAATTTCAAGTGCATCAATTCCATTGAAAACCGGAAGATTATAATCAGATAAAATAATATCCGGATTAAATTCCCGGAGAAATGTTCTGAAACTGGATTCGTCAGTTGCTATTTTTGAAACAATTACCCAATCCTCTTTATTCAGAGTCTTAAGATTTAACTCTGCATCGTATGGGTTATCCTCAAGAATCAGAACTTTCAGGGCAGAATCTGGCATATTCAAGGCTTGCTTATTTCACTAATTATCAATTAAAAGTAATAATTTAAACCCAATTTCAGCAAAAATAAAAGGCACTGAAGTCTTATTCAGAATCAATCTCAACTGGCAAAGTGAAGAAAAATTTTGCCCCTTGTTCCGGTTCACTTACGGCCCGAACGGTTCCACCATGCCGGTGTATAATTCGTTGAACAAGTGACAAACCAACCCCACTTCCCTCATATTCCTCAGTTGTATGTAGTCGCTGAAAAACCTTGAAGATTTTTTCCGCATGTTTCTGATCAAAACCAATTCCCTGATCACTTACACAGTACTCATGCCAATCAGAGTCTGATTTACAGCTTATTTCTATTTTGTTAATTGTTCCGGGTTTTGAAAATTTAACTGCATTTGAAAACAGGTTAACAAAAACCTGTGTAACCAGATTTTCATCTGCATCAATAACCGGAAGGGGATTTATAACAAATTCAATATACTCAGGTTTATTTATACTATACAGGTCTTTCAGAATGCTATTCACAAGGCTGTCTGAATCGAAAGTATTAATTACCAGGCTCTTACGCCCTAGTCTTGAAAACTGCAGAAGATCTGTAATAAGAAGAGTCATATTTTCAGAGTTCTTCTGTATATTAATGATGTAATGGAGAGCTCCCTCGGGTAGGTCCTTGCTATATTCTTCCTTCAGAAGAGACGAGAAGCCGCGAATTGCCCGGAGGGGGGCTTTGAGATCATGTGAAATAGAATAAGAAAAAGCTTCCAGTTCCTGGTTAGCCCGATCGAGTTCTTCGGTACGCTTTTTAACTTTTCTTTCAAGTCGCTGATTTAAAAACCTGATCTCCCTTTCCGCTTTTTTCAGGTCAGTTATATCAAGAATGGCAACCAAAATTCTGGAAAGATCCTTTTCATGCCCTGGCATAATAAACCATCTGACAGTCAGGTATCTTTTTTTCCTCTTTATTTTCACCTGCATTACCCGTTCTTCGAGGGTGGAGGTCCCATTATAGAAAGATGTCAGCACCGAACAAAATTCTTTCGGATCGCCTGAAGAGAATATCTCAGAAGAATTCTCAATCAGTTTATCTTTGCTATACTCCCCATACAATTGAAGAGAGGTGCGATTCATATCAACAATACGTATTTTTGATAATATTTTTTTATACAATTCCCTGTTTGAGTTAAGAGCTTCACAAAGGTTTTCTTTTAACCTGGCAGGGAGTAAATCAATTGCAAGTTTGACCTGAGAATAGTCGTCTTCCCAAAGTGAAACGGGCATATTTTCAAAAAGAGAATGAAATTTCTCCTCTCCCTTTTTCAATGCATCAAGTGTTTTAACACGATCAGAAATATCGTATATAATTCCTTCCAGACTCCGGCACATACCATCCGAACCAAAGATTCCGTTACCATTTTCGGCAACCCACTTCATCTCTCCCTTACTTGTATAAATCTGATATTGAAGTGAATATGGCTCACCCCTTTTAATAGCGTCTTTTATGGTTTCCCAGACATAATCCCTGTAACGTTCATGAATAATTGAAATAAAAGGGAGTTTGCTGTTATAGATGA